>NZ_JAUBTF010000001.1:21279-223587 GCF_036702355.1 Microcoleus sp. D3_18_C4 | reverse complement strand
TTGGTTAATATTAAGCACTTTAAAAACTGGTTTACAAGCTGCTGCTACTGTACTTCATAAACCTGGAATCCCCTGTATTAACAGTCTTTGCTTGACAGGCCTGCTGTTCATCCTGCCTGTTTGTCCTGCGACAATTGCCCGCGCTCAACTTCCCGAAACTTCGGAGACTAATGCCAAGCAAACAAATCTCCTCAAAGATGAACTATATTTTGGCTTAACAAAACCGGGATGCGAGACAATTGATGAATCAGAATAGCAGGAGTTTGTCAAGGCAGTTATTGCCCCTCGCTTTCGGCAAGGGCTAAGCGTATTAGACGGCTCCGGGCAGTTTCTCAACAGCTCTGGAATTCTGATTAGAGAAAACTCTAAAATAAATAGTTATTTTAATTTATGAAAGTAGTCCGGCAAAGAATCAAGCTATTCATGAAATTATCGAAACTTACAAGCGCACTTACCAGCAATAGTCAGTGTGGCGGGCTACCAGCGAAGTTAAGGTTTCTTTCTGATGCGGTCATCGAATCAGTGTATTTATGATATTATTTGTGCTGAGCAAGGTCATATCCTCAAAGATAAGTAGGGTGCGGGTGCAAGAAAAATCATAATTTGTGGGTATCGATCGCACACTGCAAAAAATCGCTAGAAAAACCTGCCCGGGAGAAAACAAAAACATGATGAACGACGGCAACCAAAAAGCTGAAGCGCCTGAAACCGAGGATGCACAAAATTTGTCCGGCATGGCGAAAGCTTTTCTTGTGAGCGTGGCTTGGTCTTACGCAGAGGCATTGGAGCGAATGAAACGATCGCGAAATCCACAGCAACCCGCGCCGGAATCTCCGACAGAACAAGTCGAACCCGATCCTGAAAAAAATTAATGAAAGACTATTAATGCGAGCGATTTGCCAAACTATCTGGGGGTGCGATCGAACGCAATAGTCAATTAGCTGTTTTGAGTTAAGAACAATCTACTCAGAACAGCGAACTGTGCAGCTTAAGCCGGATTTGTATTGGATTTTACAACAATAAAAAAAACTGAAAGCCCCGTGACAAGCGAATTTCAAAGGTGGTACCCGCCACGTGATTTATCCGTGGAATCAATCCACAATCTAAAATCTAAAATCCTCAAGCCCCCAAATTTATCCGTGGGGTCAATCCAAAATCTAAAATCTAAAATCTAAAATCGAATGACCCTTCAACAAGCTCAGGAAAAGCTTTAGTCCGGCGATGACAACTGCGTTGCAGGTTTGAACCTCAACCTATATCTGTCCCTAAAAGGGATTTAAACTAAACTAATGTACGGTTTTACCGCTACAGTGTACAAAACAAATAACCAATTTTTAGATCTGTCTCATGTCTAATTCAAAAATGATTGGTAAAGCGATCGCAGGTAGCCTTTGCTTGGGCATCCTCATTAGCTTCAACGCCTCACTCGGCCCCGCATCAGCAGCAACACCAACAATTGCTGAAGCTACAGCCCCGGCCACCAGCAACATCGACACGCAACTTCTAGGCCAATGGCAAGGCACAGCCTCAGGTCAGTCTTTCACCTTCATCTTTGCCCCAGAAGGCAAATTGTTCCTCATGGCTAAAGGCCCCGACGGAGCCGTCCGCGCCCAAGAAATGAGGTACAAAGTTAATCTCGGTGAAAAACCGATGCACCTTGATGTCGGCCTCAGCAGCACACAAACAGTTGAGACTGTTTTTGAGTTGACTGCTGAAGGTCAAATGCGCCTTCAGTTGCAAGGCACCAATCCCGGACAGGCGAGACCTAATGCCTTAAACGAACAGGCAACCGTGTTTAAAAAGGTCTCCGAAGCCACTGCACTTCCTGCTGACACTCAAATCATCGGTTTTTGAGGAAAATTGCAGGCAGAAGGCACTTATGGCAATTGTCAATTGAGTGAGGTACTGATTGGGATTTTCGATTTTCGATTTTCGATTGCGAAATTGCGAAATTGCTAAGACAGCCGGCGAGTACCTCACCTGATTGAGATCCGCTATAACTAGCCCTGAGTTTTCTGATTGCCACGCTTCGCGAGGAACGAAGCAATCTTAAAACTTTCCCCGTGCCTTCTGCCTTGAACAGGCCCTGCTACAATCCACTTAATCTCCCTTTAATTTTTGCCATAGACTTCCATGAGTGAAACCGTCCTAGAAGTTCGCAACCTGCGGGTTCAATTTCAATCTGCGGACGCAGGCGATGCGTCTGCAACCGTCAAAGCGGTTGACGGCATTTCCTTTGAGGTCAAGCGAGGGCAAACTCTGGGCATCGTGGGAGAGTCGGGATCGGGAAAATCGGTAACATCCCTCGCTGTTATGGGTTTGCTGTCGAGTTCGTCAACGAAAATCGACGGCGAAATTTGGTTTTATTCGACAAAAGACGGCGCTAGCAATGGGCCTGTGAATCTGCTGGAAATGCCGGACAGGGAAAAACAAACATACCGGGGCAGCCAGATTGCGACGATTTTTCAAGAGCCGATGAGTTCGCTAAATCCCGTTTATACGATCGGATTTCAACTCACAGAAGCCATTTGTTTGCACCAACAGGTGTCGCAGACAGAAGCGCGGCGCCAAGCTGCTTCTCTGCTGCAAGAAGTGAAGCTGCTACCGGCCGACGATGAGATCAGGCAGCGGTGTTTGGCTTTGCGGCAAGAGCATTCCCGGACTGCTGCGGGGAATCAAGCACTTATGGAGGACGATCGCGATTTGATGCAGCTCGTCAACGGTCAAAAACAAGCTATGCTCGATCGCTATCCCCACGAACTCTCAGGCGGCCAAATCCAGCGCGTGATGATTGCAATGGCCATTTCTTGCAATCCAACTTTATTAATTGCTGATGAACCTACCACGGCTTTGGACGTAACCGTGCAGGCAACAATCTTAGCTTTGCTGCGCGAGTTGCGCGACTCTAGAGGCATGGCAATGATTTTTATTACCCACGATTTGGGCGTCATTGCTGAAATTGGCGATACGGTGGCGGTGATGTACCGAGGCAAGATTGTTGAGTGCGGTGCGATCGAACAAATTTTCAGCAATCCCCAACATCCTTACACAAAAGGTCTGTTAGCTTGCCGCCCAACTCTCGATCGGCAACTGCGCCGCTTGCCGACAGTTTCCGATTTTATGGATGTCACCACAAATGCTAGCGGCGAATTAGTAATTGTCGAGAAAAATGCCGATTTAGACGGCGACAACAGCGGGGGAAATCCCGCTTTTGTCACAGGAAAACCGCCTCGGCTGCCGCATATTTCCGGCCCTTTGCTAGCTGTTAATAACTTGCGCGTCGGTTTTCCGGTGCAGGGGATATTTGGCGAAACTCAACGCTTGTTTATGGCGGTAAATGATATTTCTTTTGAGGTTTACCCGGGCGAGACTTTGGGTTTGGTGGGCGAGTCGGGCTGCGGCAAATCAACTTTGGCGAGAGCCTTGCTGCAATTAATTCCGATCGCCAGCGGTAAAGTGTTTTTTGAAGGTCAAGAAATTACGCCTCCTACGAAAAGTAGTTCGGCATCGCAGTGGATGGCTAATTATCGGATGAAAAAAGAGTACGATCGCAAATTGCGCTGGCTGCGGCGCGATATGCAAATTATTTTTCAAGACCCTTTTAGTTCTCTCGATCCACGCCTAAATGTTGGGGATGCGGTGATGGAACCGATGGTGATTCACCGCTTTGGTAAGAACCAGAAAGAACAGCGCGATCGCGGGGCTTATTTGTTGGATAGAGTGGGTTTAAATCCCGATTTTATGCGGCGCTACCCTCACGAGTTTTCCGGGGGACAGCGGCAGCGAATTTGTATTGCTAGAGCTTTGGCTTTGAATCCTAAGTTTATTATTTGCGATGAGTCGGTTTCGGCCTTAGATGTGTCGGTGCAGGCGCAAGTTTTAAATTTGCTGAAGGAGTTGCAAACAGAGTTTGGACTGACTTATATTTTTATTTCTCACGATTTGAGCGTGGTCAAGTTTATGAGCGATCGCGCGATCGTCATGAACAAAGGTAAAATCGAGGAAATTGGAACTGCCGAGCGCATTTACCGCCAACCGCAGCAAGCTTACACGCGACAACTTATAGCTTCTATTCCAGCAGGGAATTTGGAGCGAATTCGGCAACAGCAACTAGGTCGCCAAGCTGCGTGGCCCCCGTCGCCTGCAGATGAATCAGAACAAAATTGATATTTAGTGTTTTAAACTCGTATCAATTACCAATTACTAATTAGCCATTACGCGCGAACATATCGGGCTACCAAAAACTGCTACGAAATTTTTTTTCATTTTATCTTCCCAAATTAGCAGTTTATCTTGATTTTAACTTCATAATTTCTGGTGAAATTCTACCTGCTTGAACTTGACTAACATTCCGGGTTGTTCAAGCCACAGCCAGGGAACTCCACGCAGTATTTTCCTACATCAAACCCTGTTATTTCTAGACGCAAAAAGTGGGGTATAACACGCTACTCTAACACAGTAAGCAGCTTCAGGCTTAGCCTACATAATTAGGTTATGCACCCAGGAGTGCGAGTTTCTGCGTCCAGGACTAGCTAAATTAGGCCAAATGTCCAATGACTAACAACAATATGTCGCGTAGTATTATATGTAAACTCTCTTTCTCTGAGTCGGAAAAATTAGAAAATGCCTACCCCAGCTAAAAAGAGATTGATTGCTACTTCCGTAAAGACACTTAATTGTTTAGCCGGGTTGCGTAAATTTACGCAAATTTTAAAAGGCTAGATTTTGCAAGTTAGAAAAATTTTATAATATTTAAATATTTTTATGGTTATTTTGAATCACTGCAAGTAAAACGCAATCAAGAGTAAAAAAATGAAATCTTCTGTTCGTATTGAAGAATCGAAAAGCACTAAACTATCGAACCTACTGCAACTGTTGTTGATAAAAATTACCGCAGCAGTCACCCGAATAGAAAAGGCAGAAGGCAGAAAGCAGTATGAAAAAAAAATCAGCTTAGGGACGATCGCCCCTGGCAGTGTATTCTCAATTTTGATAATTGTACTGCTTGTCTTAAACGGGTGGCTCGTAGCTGGCAGCGGTGATAATTTCTACGATAGCCAACTCGCCCTGGGATTTTTGGCAATAGCAAATATTGTCTTTTTGGCAGTATCGGCGCGCTCAAACGCATCTGCTGTCGTAGCCCAAAACGATCGCCCATCCAGCGAACCCAACGGGGGCGATCGCTTTTTTAGCCTCTCGCTAGATATGCTGTGCGTCCTTAGTTTTGACGGTTATATAACACTCATCAACCCAGCAGCAGAAAAAATCCTCGGCTATTCCCCAGGAGAAATGATTGGCCAACTCTTCATTGAATTCGTGCATCCAGACGATCGCGAAATTACTTTAAAAGAAGCTGAAAGTATTGCTGCGGGGAATAATACCGTTGGGTTTGAAAACCGCTGGCGCTGTCGAAACGGTTATTACAAGTGGATAGCCTGGACTGCTACCCGTTTCTGCGAGGAAGAATTGATCTATGGTGTTGGCCGCGACATTACCGATAGCAAACAAGCAGAAGCAGCACTGCAAGAGAGTCAGCATTTTGTTGAGCGAATTGCCAATACCAGTCCGAATCTTCTCTTTGTTTACGACGAAACCGAGCAGCGAAATGTCTACAGTAACCGCGAAATCACTGATACCCTCGGCTACACCGCCGAAGAAGTTGAAAACATGGGCAGCAATCTACTGCCCACCATCATCCACCCTGACGACTTAGCTAAATTTCCAGGATATTTTCAGCAATTAGAAAATGCTCCCGACGGCGAAGTTATTGAGTACGAATATCGGGTGCGCGATCGACAAAATTCTTGGCACTGGTTAGTCAGCCGGAATATTGTATTTAGCAGAACCGAGGAGGGAACAATTAAGCAGCGTCTCGGTGCTGCTACGGACATTACAGAGCGCAAAATAGCAGAACAAGCTTTAGCAGAACAATTGAAACTTTCTCTATTCACAGCAGATGTGGGAATTGCTCTAACTCAAAACCAGACTTTGCTTGCAACTTTGCAATATTGCGCCGATGCAGTTGTGCGCCATTTGGATGTTGCCTTTGCTCGGATTTGGACGCTGAATGAAGAGGGAAATGTATTGCAACTGCAAGCAAGCGCGGGGATATATACTCATATTGACGGCGCTCACAGCCGCATTCCTGTCGGTGAGTTCAAGATTGGTTTAATCGCCCTGGAGCGACAACCTCACATCACTAATTCTGTGCAAGAAGATCCCCGAATCAAGGACAAAGAATGGGCCTCACGAGAAGGAATGGTTGCTTTTGCTGGATATCCGCTAATTGTTGACAATCAGTTGCTGGGAGTAATCGCGATGTTTGCTCGCCAGGAGTTGAACGAATCAACGCTGGTTGCTTTAGCGTTAAGTGCCGATGCGATCGCCCTGGGAATTAAGCGCAAACAAACAGAAGAAGCTCTCGCCAGACAAAAGCAAACTTTGAGGGCAATTATTGACAACGCTCCGATTTGGGTGTGGATGGCAAATGCTAGCGGGCGGATGTTATTAGTTAACAAAACTTTCTGCGAAGATGTGGGTATACCTGAATCAAGATTTTTAGCAGCCTCTCACTATTCCGAAGTTTTGGGCTTAGAACAATCTGCTAACTGCATGGCATCTGACGCGCAAGCGTGGAGCCAAGATATTCCATGTTATACGGAAGAAATTATAGAGCTTACTGATGGTGACTATCACCAGTTTGACACAATTAAAACTAAGGTCAAAGATGATTGTGGTAACGCGATCGGCTTAATCGGTTTGGGTTTGGACGTTACAAAACAAAAAGAAGCTCAAAGACAGTTGCAAAAGTCGGAAGCGAGATTCCGCAAATTAGCTGAGCAGGAAGCGCTGCTGAACCAGCTAGCTAGCAATATCCGCCAATCTCTGGATTTAGATACTATTTTGGCGACAACTGTGCAGCAAATTCGCGAGTTGCTCCTGCTCGATCGCTGTCAGTTTATCTGGTATTTACCCGACGCTTCGCCGCCGGTTTGGAATGTGAGATACGAGGCAAAGAATGCCGATTTGCCCTCGCGTTTGGGTTTATATCCTGTCGAGCCAACTGCTTCTATCGGTGAGCGGATTGCCAATTTGGAAATAATTCAGATCGACGATGTTGAGGCATTAACCGATCCAGCCGAACGGGAATTTTTAATGTCTGTAGGGCTTAATTCTCTGCTGGACATTCCCCTTCAAACACCGTCGGGTCAAATTGGCGCGATCCTCTGCGGTTCTTGCAGCGGGGTGCGGCTGTGGAGAGACGAAGAAGTGGAACTGTTAATGGCAGTAGGAACTCAATTGGCGATCGCCATTAATCAAGCCGAACTTTACGAAAAATCTCGCCTCGCCGCCGCCGAATCAAAAGCAGCAGCAATGCAGCAAAAATTGCTCAACCAGCTAGGCAGTCAAATCCGCGCTTCTCTTGATTTAGATACTATCTTGGCAACAACTGTGCGGCAAATTCGCGACTTGCTGCAACTCGATCGCTGTCTATTTATGTGGTATACGCCCGAGGCCGAGACGCCCGCTTGGGATATCATCCACGAAGCTAAAAATGATGACTTGCTGTCGCTTTTGGGTTATTACCCTGCTGAGGTAACGGGGACGCTGGCGCAAAAGATAGCTAATTTGGAAATCTATCAAATAGATGATGTTACAACTTTCAGCGATCCAGTAGAAAGGGAATTCTTTTTGCAGGTGGGTTACAAGTCTGTCTTGGATTTGCCGGTTAAGAGTGCAGGGGGTTTAACTGGAGTTGTTGGCTGCACTTCTTGCCGCGAGGTGCACAGGTGGACAAAAGACGAAGTGGAGTTGCTATCGGCAATTTGCGATCAATTGTCGATCGCCATCAGTCAATCCGAACTCTACACTAAAAGCGTCGATTCAGCCCGGATAGCGCAAGAACAAGCTGCCAAACTCGAAGTAACTCTGTGCGAACTCCAGCAAGCTCAAACTCAGCTCGTGCAGGCAGAAAAAATGTCGAGTCTCGGTCAGATGGTAGCAGGAATTGCCCACGAAATCAATAACCCGGTCAGCTTTATTTTCGGCAATCTTACCTACACAGAAGAATACACCAGAACCCTGATGAAACTGCTGCAAATGTATCGAGATGAATACCCGGAACCTTCTCCAGCGATTCAGGAGGAAATAGAAGTTTTAGAGCTGGATTTTGTGCTAGACGACTTGCCGAAAATGCTGTCTTCTATGCAGGTGGGAGCAACTCGCATCCGGGATATCGTGAGGAGTTTGCGGAATTTCTCTCGCCTCGATGAATCTGACATGAAAAAGGTTAACATTCACGAAGGCATCGACAGCACATTGATGATTTTAGAACACCGTCTGAAAGTTCAGCCTGAGCGCCCCGCAATTCAACTCGTTAAAGAATACGGACAATTGCCACTGGTGGAGTGCTACGCCGGACTCTTAAATCAGGTGTTTATGAATATTATTGCTAACGCTATTGACGTGTTACAAGAACCGCGCGAAAATCCGGGAATTATCCGCATTCGTACAGAGGTAGAAGGTACTCTCGCTGTGATTAAAATTTTTGATAATGGTGCAGGGATGACCGATCAAGTCAAGCAACGGATATTTGATCCCTTCTATACTACCAAACGTATCGGTTCGGGAACGGGGATGGGTTTAGCGATTTCCCATTCAATTATTGTCGAAAAACATAAAGGTGAAATTAAGTGTTTCTCGGTGGTGGGGAAAGGCACGGAATTTAGAATCGAGATTCCGATTAAAAGAACAGAAAATTAAATTGGTTTGTCGGCAAAAATACGAAGGTAGATCAGTTGGAAAAACCGGATTTTTTTTACTAACCTTAAGACTGACGCACCCTACAGGCTACCAACCGAGAAAAGTTATTTGACCAGAAATTTGTCGGGTTGACAATATGCACGAGACAACTAAAATGGATATGATATTAAAAATCTAAAATCTAAAATTTAAAATCTAAAATCTCAAGACTCACCCTACAGGCTACCAACAGAGAAAACTTATTTTACCAGAAATTTGTCGGTGCGTATTGCCCACCCTCCAACTAAAATTGATATGATATTAAAAATCTAAAATCTAAAATCTAAAATCTAAAATGGCATTACCTCCCGGCAGTTTCGGTTTACCCCTAATTGGCGATAGCCTTAACTTTTTGCGAGATTCCCAATTTGCCAAAAAACGCCACCAGCAGTACGGGCCCATTTTCAAAACCAGCCTTTTCGGACAGCCTACCGTGTTTATGCGTGGCCAAGAGGCTAGTTTGTTTGTTTTAAGCAATGACAACCGATATTTTGTTGTGACTTGGCCTGCCAGCACGAGAGCGCTTTTAGGGTCGCTTTCCTTGGCACTGCAAACGGGTGCTAACCACCAAAATCGGCGCAAGTTGCTGTACCAAGCGTTTCAGCCGCGAGCGCTGGCGGGCTACATCGGCGGGATGGAAGATATCACTCAGCGCTATTTGGAAAAATGGGCTAAAATGGAAACCATAACTTGGTATCCCGAACTGAGAAATTATACTTTTGATGTGGCGGGTAAGTTGTTAGTAGGGATTGAAAATGGTTCGGAAACGGCGCTGGGACATTATTTTGAAACTTGGTGCAATGGTTTATTTTCAATTCCTTTAGATGTGCCGTGGAGTCAGTTTGGTAAAGCTAAAAAGTGCCGAAAGCTGCTGTTGGCAGAACTTGAAAAGATTATTCGTGATCGCCAGCAAGGAACCCCTAGTGGCAATGATGCTTTGAGTTTGCTGATTTCGGCTCGCGATGACGAGGGAAATAGTTTGAGTTTGGATGAGTTAAAAGATCAAGTGCTGTTGCTGCTGTTTGCGGGACACGAAACTTTAACTTCGGCGATCGCCTCTTTTTGCCTTCTCCTAGCTCAACATCCCGATGTGATGGCAAAAGTCCGCACCGAACAGCAGCAGTTCCCCGCTACGGAACCCCTAACATTGGAGCAACTCAAACAAATGACCTATTTAGAACAGGTGCTGCAAGAAGTGCTGCGTTTAGTTCCACCGGTGGGAGGTATTTTTCGGACAGTCATTAATGCTTGTGAGTTCGGCGGCTATGAAATTCCCAAGGGCTGGACTGTGCTTTCTCAGATAAATCAAACCCATCAGGATAGTCAACTTTATCCTGAACCCGATCGCTTCGATCCCGATCGATTTAACTCCGAGCGATCGGCTAAACCGTTCAGTTACGTGCCATTTGGTGGAGGTTTGCGAGAATGTTTGGGCAAAGAATTTGCCAGGTTAGAAATGAAGTTGTTTGCGGCAAAGATTGTTCGGGAGTTTGAATGGGAGCTTTTACTGGATCAGGATTTGAATTTAATCCGAGTACCGACTCCCCATCCCCGCGATGGTTTGCGAGTAAAATTTCGGCGGAACTATTCTTAAGAACAGGCAAGATGCCTGTTCCACAAGAGATGAATTTTATTGTGGGGAGTAAGGGTTGGGCACGCGAGCCCGCCCTGAAAGCCTGATTGATAATGGTGCAAGATCTCAGCCTCAATCAACATCCAATTGCATCGGCCCCAAATACTTAGTTAAATAAGGAGAAAAAACCTCATAAATCAGAGTCAATGGCTTCCCGTGATGCCAAAACAAATAGTGTCGCCCCCAAAAAGGCCCCGACTCTTCAAACGCTGATTCCAAAGCAGCCGAATTACCGCAATAAATGCCCTGCACATCGCGATACAATTCTGTCCGCAGTCTCGCTAAACTAGCCCAAATTGGCAAAGATTTATTTTGTAAATATTCGTCTACGTGGCTCGCTTCCCACCAAGAAGTTGCATAGGCTAAGCGCTGTCCCGAAGCAGTCCGCAGCCACACTTGTCGGCGCAGGCGCGGCCCCGGAACCGCGACAATTTGCTGGGGCGCGCCGTCTGCGTCTTCACCCACTAAAGACATATCGATCACATCTACTTCTGTTGGTTCCCCTGTCAGCAGTTGCAGGTGACGGGTGGGGGAACCGTCGCCCAAGAGCAGTATTTGCCACGCCGGTGCGAGCTTGGTGTGGGGCAAACCCTTCTGTACTGCGTCTTCGGCTCCTTGCCACAGGGGGTTGAGAGCGTGCCAGGTGCGGCTGTTTTTGGGGGTGAATGTTGCAGTCAAGGGTCTTTACAAAACTTAATTTTTTGTTTATTATAACGCTTCTGCAATTATCCACTCAAAAATTAAAAATTGATCGCCCAATGACGATCGCCCATAGGATGCCCGGTTAAATAGTTATAATACTTCTGTTCGGAATTTTTATTCTTCCTTCTTCCTTCCTTCTTCCTTCTTCCTTCTTCCTGACATCCGTTACATCCGTTACATCCGTTACATCCGTTACATAATCCGTTGCCGAACTTCCTTCCACTATATGTTACGAATAACCGAAATAAAACTCCCCCTCGATCATCCTCAAGATGCGATCGCCAGCGCCATTCTCAAAAAGCTGCAAATTCCCCCCGAAGAATTGCTCAGCTATTCCATCTTCAAGCGCAGCTACGATGCTCGTAAAAAAGCAGAAATCCTCCTTGTCTATATTGTGGATGTAGAAACGACACAGGAAAAGCAACTTTTGGCGCGCTTCAAAAAAGATCCTCATGTAATGGTGACACCAGACACGAGTTATCGCTATGTAGCCAAAGCCCCCAGCAATTTGACGATTCGCCCCATTGTGATTGGTACAGGGCCGTGCGGGATGTTTGCAGGTCTGATGCTGGCACAAATGGGGTTTCGCCCCATCCTTTTAGAACGCGGAAAAGCAGTGCGCGATCGCACGGCTGACACCTTTGGATTTTGGAAGAAAAAAACAGAATTCAACCCAGAATCTAACGCCCAGTTTGGCGAAGGTGGTGCGGGTACTTTTTCCGATGGCAAGCTCTACAGCCAAGTTAAAGATCCTCAGCATTATGGACGCAAGGTGTTGACGGAACTTGTGAATGCAGGAGCTTCACCGGAAATTTTATATATTAATAAACCGCATATTGGCACGTTCAAACTGGTGGGAATTGTCCAAAGTCTTCGCGCCCAAATAGAAGCATTAGGCGGAGAAATTCGGTTTCAAAGTCGTGTAGAAGATATCCACATCGAAAATGGAAAAGTGCAGGGACTTACCCTCGCCAGCGGAGAATATATTGCTAGTAATTATATAGTTCTGGCGGTGGGACACAGCGCCCGCGATACTTTTGAAATGTTGTTTTCGCGCGGGGTTTACATCGAGGCTAAACCTTTTTCTATTGGTTTTCGGGTGGAACATCCCCAAACTATCATCGATCGCTGTCGTTTTGGCGATCGGGCGGGCCATAAGCTTTTGGGTGCCGCCGATTACAAACTGGTTCACCATTGCCAAAACAATCGTTCTGTGTATAGTTTCTGTATGTGTCCCGGTGGTTTGGTAGTGGCGGCTGCGTCAGAACCGGGGCGACTTGTCACTAATGGGATGAGTCAATATTCTCGCAATGAACGGAATGCTAACAGCGGGATTGTGGTGGGTATCACGCCGGAGGATTATCCGGGTCATCCCTTAGCCGGAATTGAGTTTCAACGTCGCCTAGAAGAACGGGCATTTGAGTTAGGAGGTGGCACTTACAACGCCCCTGGGCAGCTTGTGGGGGATTTTTTGGCGAATCGTCCTTCCACGGCGCTAGGCAGTGTGCAGCCGTCTTATACGCCGGGAGTTGTGATGACTGATTTGAGCGAAAGTTTGCCAGATTATGCGATCGCAGCTATCCGCGAAGCACTTCCGGCTTTTGACAAACAGATTAAAGGATTTGCGATGGATGATGCGGTTTTGACTGGGGTGGAAACGCGCACTTCTTCACCAATTCGGATTAAACGCAAGGAAGATTATCAGAGTTTGAATACAGAAGGTCTTTATCCTGCTGGGGAAGGTGCAGGATATGCGGGTGGAATCCTGTCGGCTGGGATTGATGGGATTAAGGTGGCGGAGGCGGTTGCTTTGAGTATTTTGCAATCTTCAAACCACAAAATTTGAGGCTGGATTTGAGGATTTTTAGATGATTTGAAGATTGCCCTCAACCGTCAACTGTCAACCGTCAACTGTCAAGTGTTCAAACAGCAGCTAAACGCGATCGAATTTCCGTATCCGTGTACTCCGGCGTCCAGCCTTTTGTGGTGGTAAAATAGCGCACCGCTTTAATTTTCCGGGCTGCTGTCAAATAAAACCAGTGTTCTGTATTCGCCGGCACGTTGATAAATTCTTCCGGCTGCACTGTGAGTTCGACTTGGCTGCCGTCGGGCCGCACGAAGCCGAAAATGCCCTCGCCTGCTACGATATAGCGGACTTCATCATCGGCGTGGATGTGGCACTTGTTGAATTTGGACAGCATGGTGTCCAGGTTGGGAATGTCTGGGTGCAGTACGATTAAGTCTCGCGACTGATAGCCTGCACTTTCCGATAATTGTTGAAAGTAGCCGTCGAGGGCTTGCAGCACTTGCTCTTTTTGATTGTCGTCAAGAGCATCTTTAGCTAACAAATTGTGAATTTCAGCGCTGTCACCCACGGGCCAGCGGTTGAGTTGAATGTTTAAGGAAGCGAGTTCGCGGGTAATGTCGTTTTGTTGAGTGTAGGTTGTACCGTTTTCGAGTTGCAGGATAGCCATTTTTGCACGTTCCAATTTTTGGGTGAGGCGATACACAGGCACTGTGAAAGATGTTTGTCGATCGCGCCTGTACCAGATTCACAATTTTAACGCTAATTTGAACAGGCTTTCCGCCCTGTTCCACAACAGTTCAATATTTGTCGCGATAACATTGATAAGTCAGGCGCCAGCTAGCACCAGCAGCGATCGGCAATCCTGATATCTTAAATGTAACTTTTGCAACAACTATGCCTACTTATACGGGAATTTCTAGTGAAGCATTTCAGCATCCCCTTGATCGCCAAGCTGAGGAAGCGTTACGCAGTGTGCCTGGATTTGACTTAATTGCCAGCAAATTTGTAGAATTTGTCTACGAACGACCGCAATTCGTTTACCTAATGGGAAATAGCATTCAAGTCGGCCCGCGCCAATATGCCAGCATTTATCATATATTTCGCGAGTGCGTGCAGGCTTTAGATGTTTTTCCAGAACCGGGTTTGTTTGTTTCTCAGAATCCCTCAGTTAACAGCTATGCCCTGGGAAAAAACCAGCCTTATGTAGAATTAAACACTGGTCTTTTAGACTTGTTGGACGAGGCGGAACTGCGGGTAGTCTTGGCTCACGAGTTGGGACACATTAAATGCGGCCATCCAACTTTAAATCAAATGGCGATGTGGGCGATGAGCGTTGCCTCGACAATTGGCGAGATGACTTTCGGTTTGGGAAATATGGTCGGTAGCGGTTTAATTTTCGCTTTTTACGAGTGGCGGCGCAAGGCTGAATTGTCGGCAGACCGGGCGGCTTTGTTGGTGACGGATGACTTGAACAGTGTGATGAAGACGATGATGAAACTTGCGGGAGTTAGCAGTAAATATGCTGACCAATGCAGTTTGCAAGAATTTATCCGCCAGTCTGACAACTATCAAGAGCTCGATCGAGACAATCTCAACCAAGTGTATAAATTTTTACTTTACAACGGGGGCCAAGGCGTGATGCTGAGTCACCCTTTCCCCGTGGAAAGGCTGAGGTATTTGCGAGACTGGGCCAGTTCCGAGGAATACCGCCAAATTAAGCTGGGGAACTACAAGCGGGCTGTATCCGAGGGCGCGGTTGATGTCAAGTCGCAAACGCCTAACAGTGAGACGGAGGCTTTGCGCCGTCAGATTGAAGAGTTGCAGCGGGAGATCGAGAGGCAAAAATCAAAGCGAAACTAAGTTTCCTCGTCCCCAGGCTCTGCCTGGGAACCAGCTAAATGTTTGTTGAAGATTTACCGGATTTGAGGGAGGGGGAAACGTAAAAGGAAGGTAAACCAGTGAGAGACTTACTCACAACTGGCCTCCAATCTAAAAACTGTCCCCTCCTTTCGGAAATCTGTTTCTGAGGAGGTGTAGTTTAAATCAAGAGAAGCTTATAAATCAACGGGGCTAAAAAAAATGAATATTGATAACGCAATGAATACTAACCAACCAACTTCTAGTTTTTTCGGCAATGTGGGAAAAGTTGCGATCGCGCTGACTCTTCTAGCTGCCGGTATGGCATTTACAAATCCTGGGAGAGACAAATACCTAACTTATGCTTCCGGGGTGCTACAAACCGAGTTGGAAAGCACTGTGTGTAAAGATTCTCGCGTTCCGAAAGCTTTGAGCGGCATTACAGATACTTTGATCGGCAGTTGCAAGAATTTGCTGACTTCGCAGCGCGACACGATCGAAAGCTTGCTCGACAATACAACGCAGCGTCAGAATTTAGGCGTTGCCAGTATTTACACAACTGAATTAGGTAAAAAAAGCTATCAAACGGTTGGAGCTTTTGGTAATTTTGTTACCCTGCCACCTAGTTCTGAAAATGTTCAAAATTAGAGTCAAATTAAGTTCACGTGTTGAAACCGGGTTTTTTAGAAAGCCCGGTTTTTGCTTACGTAATCCTCTCTCAGTAAATCTCAATAAATTCGGAGAGCAATAGCACATATTTTTAATGAGACCCGCTATTAGAGAGAAAATATTAAGTTTTCTTAAAGAAGAAAAGTTATTGTCCCACTTAATATTAACATGAACGCTATAAAGTTTGATGTTTAACAAATAAGCAGATGGTAATGCAATTAAGTAAGGGTGAGAGATTTAATATATCTAAAGAAGCGCCCGGTTTGAAAAAAATGGCGATCGCCCTCGGTTGGCAGGTGACAGAGGCAGGACAAAGCTACGAGATTGATGTCTCTGCCTTTATGCTAGGTGCTGACGGCAAAATCCCTAACGATAAATATTTGATATTTTACAATAATCTGCAATCTGGTGACAGTTCGGTACTGCAAGTGATTCGAGATAAAAACAACAGAAGTCAAGAGAATAAAACGATTTACGGCGTTATTTTAAAAAGAGTTAATCCTGAAATTGAGGAAATAACTTTTGTTGTGACTATTCACGAAGCCGATAAAATTAATGGAAATTTTAGCAATATAAAAAATGCTTTTATCAAAATTAGAAATTTGGATACAGGAAACGAACTTGTTCGTTATGAATTAAAAGAGAATTTTTCGCGAGAGACTGCTGTAGAATTTGGTCGCTTGTATAGAAAGAATGGAGAGTGGAGGTTTCAGGCGGTAGGAGCAGGATATCAGGCAGGATTGCAGAGTTTTGTTGATAAGTATTGCAGCTAAAGTAGCAGCGTTGAAAAAATCTCGCCTGCAAATTCTGATAGCATCAGTACAACAACTCGCAGCAGGAGAAGAAGTAAAAGGTAAACCCCAGTCACATTAGTCAATATAGCAACCGTCAAGACAGTTAGGACGTTGTTAATGGCTGAAACGATAGATTTTACTGCTTCTTCCCTCTTCCTTCTTCCTTCTTGCTTCTTCCTTCTGCTATAGATGACAAAATCTCCTGGTAAGCATCGATGGTTTGTTGGGCGATCGCCTCCCAGTTATAATGCTTTCTTGCGTACTCTTGGCCATTCAATCCCCGGCGTTGACGTTCCTGTGGATTCAGAAGTGCTGATTTGATTGAATTGGCGATCGCCCCTACTTCCAAAGGCCCCACCCAACCAGCTTCTGCTTGCTGTATGTCTTCCGCAATATGTATGCGATCGGAAATGGCGACAGCTACACCAGCGGCCATCGCTTCTGCTACAGCAATGCCAAAGTTTTCGTAATAAGAAGGCAATACAAATAAGTCGGCTTTTGTCAACAGTTCAAGTTTTAAATCACCGCTCACAAAGCCAGTTATTCTTGTGTATTTTGCTAAGCTTGAATTCTGAATTTGTACTTTAATTTGTGTTTCATAATCAGCATCTTGGGGATTTGAACCAGCTAAAATAAAGTGAAACTCTATGCCCGATGCCAAAATACTTTCTAATGCTGGAATTAACAAATTAAGCCCTTTTTTAGGTTCAATTCGCGACATAAATAAGATGATTGGCACTTCTGATTCCCGCAATCTCTGAGGAAACAAACCTGCTCTCACCCCCAATGGAATCACCAAATCCCGTGGCACAGGCATCTTGCCTGTGCTACCCAAACCAAATCTTTCTGAGATTTTAGCCTCTTCTTTACTTGTGAAATGAATTGCGGCAGCGCCTGCTAAATTAGGGCCTTCTAAAAGCGTGGCATAAATCCGTTTCAAGCGCTTTTTTTTCTGCAAATCAGCGGGATCAAGCATACCGCAGGGACGCATAATATATGGCAACTTGTGATATCTAGCAATTGTGGCGGCAAAGGTAGTTACTGGTGAGAAAAGAGCGTGAATATGAGCCAGGTCAAATTGTCGCGCGTTTTCATTTAACCACTGCAATAACGAGAGTGAAAATTTATATCTGCGCCAGGGATAACAGCGGAAATAAATAATCTGATAACCGTTTTGTTGTATTGGTTGATTTAGAGGAACATCTAAAGGAAGTTGACCGATATCTCCGTTAGAATCTGTGGTGATAATGGTGACATCAATGTTTTTTGCTGCGAGGGCCGCAGAAAGTCCGAGTACCATTTGACTTGGCCCGCCGTATACCAAGGAAATTGAGGGGATAATTTGGAGAATCCGCATCAGGGATAGTTATTTAAATCAACATACCAACATCTCCCCTTACAAATTTAATTATCTGCAAAAGGCTGCCCGTCTAGCTGTTCAGCTTCCTCTCTTTTTGTTGCTGTAATTTGGGTATTGTGAGCCATTGTCTTGGAAAATTCATACATTTCACTGGCTTTTGCTTCCGCAGCTTTCACAATTTCAAGGATTTCCAGGAGTAGGCTTTCATCGGGTAATTGTTTCATGGCAATGCTTCTAATCTCTCAACTACTTTGTCTATCATAATTTTCGATTCAGGAGCCATCTTTAGCAAGGCTGCTAAATAATCTCCGGCTTTTTGAACATCTTCATCGGGCACACCAGCCATCAATACATTGCCCACAATGTGCTCGGCTTGTAAGCGAGTACCTGCTACGTTGAATTGAAAATTGGTGATGGAAGAAAAGTATTGCATCAGTATTTCATTCTGGGGAAAAAGAGACATTGCTCTTCTAAGTGCAAAAAGTCCCTGCGTTGCTTGGCGCTCGCTATCGTCTAGTACCTGGTAGAGCTCGTCAACCAAAGAGCGTATCTCGGAAGGAATAGACATTTACCAAAGTTTTTATTTAACACTTGCATTATAGCTAAAAGTTACAATAATTCTTTGTAGAATTCCAACAACTGCTCAGCTAAAGCTTTATTGGTATAATTGCTCATCGCTCTATGATAACCCCGATCGCCCAAATCAGCCGCCAACTCGCGCCGCTCCATCAATTGCTGCAAACACTCTCGCAAAACCCCTGCATTTCCTTCTGGGAATAATAACCCCGCATCGCCGATAACGTGGGGAATTTCCCCGCAGTCGGAACCAATCACCGGAATGTGACAGGCCATCGCTTCAATTAAAACGTGACCAAATTGTTCTTTCCAGCCCACGGTGGTCAAAGTTTTGAATTTATAGCTAGTTTGCGAAGGCAATACCAAACAGTTCATTAAGTTAATGTAAGGGGGAATTTCTTCGTGGGAAACGCTTTCAACCCAGATTATTCGGTCGCTGATTCCCCATTCTCTACATTTTTCGGCGAGGTGCGCTCGCAATTTTCCTTGTCCTACTAACAGCCACTTCCAAGAGATTTTTTTTAACCCTGCCAAGGCTTCAGCTAAAGTCAACAATCCTTTTTCTTCGACAAATCGCCCTACAAATCCTACCACAAAATCGGTCGGTTTAATTCCTAACCTGCGCGATAAATCAGCGTCTTTACCAGTGCGGCGAAACAAAGTTTCATCTACTCCGAGTTGTGGCATTACTTTTACCGCACCTTGATAGCCGCGCTGCCGCAAAATTTTAGCTCCATCTAAGTTGCCTGCAATAATTCCGTCGGTGTGCTGAAGATTGTAATTTTCTAAGACTGAAATGGGCCAATTCAATTGATAAGGCAGATTCCACCAAGTAAATAATATATTTTTTGCTTGCAGTTTTAGGAGTTTATTGAGTAAGATTAACTGAGCGCAAGCGAGAGATTTTGAACCTTGTTCAACTTGAATTATCTGCGGCTTAATTTTTTGCAAAAGTTCAATTAAATCTCTACCAAAAGTTAGCAATCCTTGATTGTTTTGACTAAAGTTGGAGACGGGGACTACTTTAAATGAGCCTTTTTGATAAAATTGCGTTTCTATAATTTTATTTTGTACGCCTCCAGGCTTCCAACGCTGCGGCACTACAACTGTTACTTCAATATCGGGTTCTAGGTTGGCTAATATCTTGAATTTTTCCCGATTAATGTCCACAATATAGGTGTGACTAGCCACGAGAATTCTCATTTATTGGGAAGGGCGAATGGGAATAGGTAATTATTGAGCGTTAATCTTGTCTTGATGGCTATAACTTTGTCCATCATTCCACAGAGATTGAATTAGTGTATTGATAGCACTGAGAAAACCCAGGATATAAAAAGCAAATCTAGTTATAATTTTAATGGGCGAGTGGCTTTTATAACAAGGTGGATTTCCCAAAACGTGGCAGTCAAATAGTTTGGCAAAAAATCGCAGGCATTGAAAAGCTGTTAAATTTTTCAATCCCATGAGGAAATGGTTGTGATAAAATGTTACTTGATATTCGATCGATCGCGTACTGACATCGTGACATCCGCCGCTCTCTTCCCCCAAGTGAACTAAAGACGCATTGGGATCGTACCAAATTTTCATGCCAGTCGATCGCAATCTCAAACAAAAATCCGACTCCTCCCGCACCGCACTCCCTGCAAACCGCTCATCAAACCTCAGCCCCCATTCGGCAAAAACCTGCCTGCGAAATGACATATTGCAGCCTCTAGCCGAGAGCACCTGCTGCGGTTTTACTGTATGCACCAAATCGATAAAATACCAGGCAATGCCCGCATCCATCGCTTCTGAGGGCAAATATTCGATCGCCAAATCGCCTCCAGAATTATCCAGTTTCATTCTGTCAAAAACCCTGCCCGCCACACATCCCACATCGGGTTTTTCTAAATAGTTGTCAGCGTGAGCTGCCAAAAAACCATCTGGCAATTGTACATCATCATCAATAAATAAAATAATCTCTCCAACTGCGCGCCGGACTGCATAATTTCGAGCAGCAGGCAAACTCGCCCAATCTACTCTAAACCAGCGAATTTGGCCAGCATTTGCCAATTGCTCTAAATAAACTTGAGTTTCCGATTCGTGGCTGCGAGTTTGATCAATTACCAGCACTTCAAAATTCGGGTAATTTTGCCGAATCGCATCAGCCAATGTCTCTCGCAGAGGTTGTTCACGGTTGTAGGTAGGTATCACAACAGAAATCATCATTTGCAGTTGCCACTTTGCTTATTTCTCTACACGCCAAAGCCAGCCATCGCCTGGTTTGTAAATTAATGTAATTTTATATTTTTGCACTTTTTCTAGTTCAAATTTTAATGCTTCTGTAGCTCGGTAGAGAAATACATCGCTAAAACCATCAGGAATTTTGACTTGTTCGGGTTTAACTGCCAGCAAAAGCTGTACTTGCGGCTTCAGCATATAGCTGACAGACAGTATTTTTCCTGTGATGTTGTTGCCTCCGTGAGTGATTACTAAAGGTTTTTTCGCTTGATTTACAATCGCCGCTACTTGCGGATTGTATTTAGTGCTAGAAGGATATTTGTTCCACCACAGTTGGGACTGTGAGCTGACGGCACAAGAAACTATTCCACTCGATATTAGCGCTATTAAACCGAACTGCCATAGCTTTTGTTGGCGGGGATTGGTAGCGACTTTAATTTTAGCGGTGAATAGGTAGGCAACAGCTATCTGGATTGCTAAAATATAGGGAACCAGATAGCGATCGGCAACGCCTCGCACTGCTATCAATACTATCGCTGTAATTCCGATCGCTGTCAAGACAAACAGCCAAACTCGTTTAGGACTTGAGCGGCAGAGCGAGTATATTGAATGTGCGATCGCTAACAGCAATACGGCTACTACAATCACTCGGATTAAATCTGTAGTCATATTTATAGAACCAGATTTGATGATTCCGCCTTCCCAATGCGTGTCGATAAACATTCGGCAGGTGATGAGAATTAAAGGTTGAAGTGAAGATATCAAAGGCATGAAAAAGCGGGGAAAGCCTACTGTTGACTTAATTTCTTCCGAATTATCAAGTAATACCCAAATCCAAGGAGCAAAAAGAATTATTGCTATCGCTGAAGCTAGTAAATAAGCAATTAATGTTTTGCTAAAACGCCAATTCTCCTTAATAATTACATAGATGCCGTGGGCGAATACTACTAAAAAAAATAATAAACTAGAATAGAGTCCTAAAGTCAGGGCGATCGCATAAATAGACCAAACAGCCTTGCTCAATTTAGATGTGATCGGAGAATTTTGTAGGGTGATAGCCCGCAGCAGAATTGCATTCGACAGCAAAACCAGGACTGCAAACATCATGTAGGGTCTTGCCTCTTGCGCGTACAAGACGTGAAAGGGGGAAACAGCAACGATTGTAACAGCCACCCATCCCACAGACGCAGAGCGAAATAATTCCCAGCACAGCCAATAAATGCTGGGAAAAACTAACAAACTAATCAAAGCTGAAAGACTTCTGACAGTCGCCACTTGCGGGTCGAACAACTGCACCCAAAACCTGGCTAAAATAAAATACAGTGGCGACAGTTGAGGTTCTTCTGTAGCTAAACCTTTAACAGTATCCAACCAAGTTTTTTCGGGATTTATCTGCTGGTATTTCCGCTGCAAATCTCCGACGCTAATTGTTTTGCCTTGAAAATCTTGCTGCACCATTTCCGTCCAAGTGTAGCCAGAAATTCGCAGCGAGGTGATAGATTCGTCGAACGAGTAGACTTTGCGATCCAGATTAGTAAAGCGAAACCATATCCCCGTTATTAATATGACGACAATTAAAAATTTTAACGAAACTCGATGCAGCCGCCCATTTTGAATTGATTTGGTGTTCATACAATCAGAAATGGGGAAATGAAGAAAGAAGGATTTAGTTATTTAGGAAAGAGGGAATAAAGAATGAGAAATTAGTTTCAATAGCGCCTATATTTATCTAGAGGCTTCTTCCTTCTTCCTGACATCCGTTACATCCGTTACATCCGTTACATCCGTCGAGCGAATCCGTTGCCGAACTTCCTTCTTCCTTCAGATTAATTCCCCATTTCCATCAGATAGCTATGTGTTGCTGAACGGCTAAAACTAAATTTTCAGTCCAGAAATTAGCCAATTCGGCACTGGCAGCTTCCACCATAACTCGAATTAGCGGTTCAGTGCCAGAAGCGCGCACCAAAACCCGTCCCTGTTCTCCCATTGCTGTTGTAGCACGATCGATCGCACTTTGCATTGCCTCGCACTCCTGCCATTTCAGGCGTTTTTCGCGATCCTCAACCCGAATATTTCGCAGCAACTGCGGATAAGTTTGGAAACTGCCACTTACCAATTGTGCTAAAGATTGCCCGGACTGGCGCACCAGCGAAGCCAAATGCAAAGCTGTCAGCAAACCGTCGCCGCTGACACCGTAATGCGGACAAAGAATGTGTCCCGACTGTTCGCCGCCCAACATCGCACCAGTGCGCTGCATTTCAGCGTGAACGTACTGATCTCCGACGTTGGTTCTAGTTAGTTTGCCGCCCAATTCTTCCCAAGCTCGCTCGAAGCCGAGGTTAGCCATTACAGTAGAAATAATTAAATTGGATGGTAACTGTTCGGAGTCGCGCAACTGCCGGCCCCACAGATAAAGAATGTAATCGCCGTCAATCGTTCGACCTTGGTTGTCAACACACAAAACTCGATCGGCATCGCCGTCAAAAGCAAAACCCAAATCGGCATTGTGTTCCAAAACAGCCGCTTGCAAACTGTCAAGATGAGTAGAACCGCAGTTAACATTAATACGAGATCCATCAGGAGAGTCGTGCAAACAGATCACATCCGCCCCCATTTGCGCGAACACCGCCGGCGCCAAACCCGCGGCCGCCCCCCAAGCCAAATCCAAAACTATCCGCATTCCCTCCAAATTCATCTGTTGCAGCGAATCACAGAGCGAAGTGGCATAATCTTTAACCAACTCAGAGCGATGGTAGTGGTGTCCCCAAGCCAAGCTAGCAACCGGAACCTTTGCCCCTCGGATTCCCGCTTCGATTTGTTCCTGCAACTGCTGCGACAGCTTCGAGCCGTTTGAGTCGAAAAACTTAATGCCGTTGTCTTCTGGGGGATTGTGAGAAGCCGAAATCATCACTCCGCCGACCGACTCCGAAACGCTTGCCAGATAAGCAACGCAGGGAGTGGGACACAATCCCAAATTCCACACTTCCAAACCGGCGGCCGTCAAACCCGCTGACAGTGCCATTGCCAGCATATCGCTGGAATTCCTGCTGTCTTGCCCCAAAATCACAGGCCCCTGATTGGAGGTATTTTGGCGTAGAACTTGTCCAGCCCAGAAGCCGACTTGCAGGGCTAGGGGTGCATTCAGCAATTCTCCAACTTTCCCGCGAATGCCGTCTGTGCCGAAGAGTTTGGTATTGGGCAGGGGGAGGCTATCTCCCACCAGAATCGTATCGCGTTTGACTGGCTGTACCGAGTTAGCAGCCGGAAACTCGCTGCCACGAGGGCGCGAAGGTGTCTGAACCATATTCACTCCTTTAGGAATATTCACACTCACACTTTGGGTTCATGTTACAACTGAAAGTCTTTATTTTCAGCGTAAACTCCATTTATTTCGTCAATTGCTGAAGCAACTTGCTTTGACAACCTACGCACAAAGCTTAACTTCATCGGAAAAATTTGTATTGTACCCAAGGGAAAAACTTTTAGTACCGGGCGCGCCAACGCCATAAAACCCGGTTTCTTTCTGCGTCGAGGAATGATGCTGCTGCTGTTTGAGCCTGTCAGGCACTGCGTGTGTAGAAGGTTAATGCTGTATTGCCGTATACTTTCTGGCGGCAAATTTCTAGGCCGGAAATCGCTTGTGCCGATCGCTCCGGGCTGTGTTCGATCGCGATTTCGCCGAGGAGTGCTAGCATTTCTTGGCTGGCGATCGTGTTTAACACAGGTTCGTACAAGTCGCTGGCGTAGGGCGGATCGAAGTAAATGCGATCGAACTGCTGCCCCGCTAGTGCCGCCAATTTCGCCGTCGCGTTTCCCCGCAGTATTTGGAATGTTTGGGACGAGTCTGCTACTTGCTCCCAGTTTTCGCGGATAATCGCACAAGCTTTCGCCGACTGTTCGATGCCAGTGACACTCGCGGCTTGCCGACACAAAGCTTCTGCACCCATCGAACCGCTGCCGGTACAAATGTCAAGCCATCTGCAATCTGCGATCGTCCCTTGCCAAATATTAAATAAAGCTTCTCTGACTCGCGAAGGTGTAGGGCGAGTTGCGAGTCCCGGCAGGGTTTTTATTTGGCGGTTGCCAGAGATTCTCAGACTCATACAATTTTAGATTTTAGATTTTAGATTTTAGATTGGGGATGACTGAATGAATATAAATTTGGTGCATACTTACAGTTGCATTCTTTATTGAAACTGGTATCATATAAAACTATAAACACCCGGTTTATACTACAAACCGGGTTTTGCACAAATCGCCTAAGCAGGTACTTTTTCCCTCACCAGAGTGACAAAATTTGACAGCATTTGCAATCCCGTACTCGAAGACTTTTCCGGGTGAAATTGCACGGCCATCAGATTGTCTTTAGCTATAGCCGCCGTCACGTTTTGACTACCGTGAGTCACAATTGCCGATCGCACTTCCCAATCAACTGGATCGACATAATAAGAATGCACGAAATAAACCCAAGGATCGGACGGTAAATTTTGCCACAGCGGCAAATCCGGCTGAGGAAATTGCAATTGATTCCATCCCATGTGGGGAATTGTCAAACCCGGTTCCGAGCGAAATCGGCGCACTTTTCCCGCAATAACGCCCAATCCCGGTTCTACGCCTTCTTCGGAACTTTCAAACAGAATTTGCAAACCCAAACAAATGCCTAAAAAAGGTTTTCCCGATGCGATCGCCCTTTTTATCGGTTCTATCAAATTGCGCGATCGTAAATTCTGCATTGCCGGGTCAAACGAACCCACTCCCGGCAAAACCACCGCATCAGCCTGCTCGATTATAGCAGGAGAATCTGTAATTTGTGGCACTGCACCCACATTTTCCAAGCCTTTACAGACTGAGTGCAGATTGCCCATGTCATAGTCTACTACTGCAATGACAGACATTGACTTACTTGCCTTATATTATCAATATCAGTATTATTGCACAAATATGACGGCGAAAATCCTGCTAACCTCATTTGATACTTGGCTTCCCCATCAGAAATCCAACTCTTCGGACGACTTATTAGCCAAGATTTCCCAAATTCAATCTTTGCCTGATTCCCTGACTTTTTTGAGGAAACTGCCAGTAGATTTTCAGCTAGCACCTAATTTGGCGATCGCCAAAATCAACCAACTCCAACCCGACACTATTATCTGCTGCGGCATGGCCGAAAGCAGGCAAAAATTAACTATAGAATCTTGCGCTTGCTGCGATCGCGACATTCGGCAAACATCAGTTAATCTCGAACCGCTAGTCGCTGATTTAGCTGCAACAGAAATCAGTCACGAAGCCGGAAAATTTGTATGCGAAGCCCTCTATTATGCAGTTTTAAAACACCTTGCAGATTCTCAACTTAGCACCAAATGTATTTTCGTACACGTACCAATTTTGAGAGAAGAAAATGCCGACCAAATTGTCGCCGATTTTTTATTAATTTTAACTCGCCTCCCTTAACAACCGACAACTAACAACTGACAACTGACAACTGACAACTGACAACTGACAACTGCCAGTTGCCAACTGCCAAGTCTTTAGCCGCCGTAATTCCAACCGGTGCTTTCTAGCAGCAACGGATTGCCTTCTCGGTGGACGCCGGCTGCCAAAACTTCTCCCACATAAACTGTGTGGTCTCCGTGTTCCACAGAACCGACAACTTTGCACTCGATGTAACCCAGAGAATCCGAGATAATCGGACAACCAGTTTCCGCGCCCGGATAAAATTCTACATCTTCAAATTTATTGCCAACGCGGCGCTGCTGCTTGAAGAATTTCTGGGCTAACTCTTTTTGCCCTGCTTCTAGGAAACTCAAAGCAAAGACACCGCTGGCTTTGATCATGCCGTGGGATTTGGAGTCTTGCTTAACGCAGTTGACAACTAAGGGAGGGGTAAAGGAAGATTGCATCACCCAGCTAGCGGTGAAACCGTTGACTTCCTCCCCGTCTTTGACACCGCAGATGTACAATCCGTGAGGGATTTTCCGCAAGATGGTCTTTTTAGCTTGTTCGTCTAGCACGGGCTTACCTGTTCGATCGATAATTCTACACAGCCCAGTTTACCAATGTCGCGCCCACAAACCCACCTGTCTTAAGGGCTATTCGCTAATATTGCCTTTTTCGATCCCAAACTTGACACCAGTTTTAAGTCAAAATTAACAACTCACAACTATGATGAAACTCCATACTTTTTAAACCAATCTTGCATCCGTTTCCAACCATCCTCAGCTTCTTTTTTCCGGTAACTGGGGCGATAGTCGGCGTTAAAAGCGTGCGGCGCATCTGGATAAAGCACAATTTCCGAACCGCTGCTACCAGTTTTGAGAACTTCCCGCATTTTCTCGACTGTATCGTTGGGAATTGACTCGTCTTTGCCACCGTAAAGCCCCAATACAGGCACTTTCAAAGTTGCTGCAATGTCGATCGGCTGTTTGGGAGTTAAAGCCGTAGAATTGCCAACTACACGCCCGTACCAAGCTACTCCCGCTGTGACTTTAGGGTTGTGGGAAGAGTACAGCCAAACAATTCTGCCACCCCAGCAAAATCCTGTAATTCCTAACTTATTAGTATTGCCTTTTCCTGACTTTTGTACCCACTCTACGGTTGCATCTAAATCGGACATAACTTGAGCGTCAGGAACTTTCGAGACAACTTTACTAATAATTTCGGGAATCTCGGTGAGTTTAGAAACATCACCTTGACGGGAAAACATTTCTGGGGCGATCGCTAAATAACCTAATTTTGCCAAACGGCGGCAAATATCTTGAAGGTGGGCGTGAACTCCGAAGATTTCTTGAATTACTAAAATTACTGGAAAATTGCTGCCGCTGGCTGGCATGGCTCTGTATGCTGGAATTGAGCCGTCTTTTACAGGAATTTTTACCTCACCTGCAACTAAACCAGCAGCATCAGTATTGATAACGGCAGCCGCAAGAGGATGAACTGCTAAGGCAAATCCGGCGCTTAATGCGGTGACAGTGATAAATTGTCTGCGAGTTAAATCAGTCATAGATAATTGGTAATTGGTAATGGGGAATGGGGAATTGGGCATTGGGCATTGGGCATTGGTAATTGGAAGTAACCAATGACTAATGACTAATGACTAATGACGGAAAAGCCGATCGTGATCTGGATGGTACAAGCGCGATCGCCCTGCTGCTGATTTTCCCAATGCCGGACTAATCACATACATTGTCGTTCTGATCAAATTATTTTCACGGGTAGCAACCGCCATTTTGTCAAGGGAAACCAGCACAATTTTTTCATCGGGCCAGCCCAACCGATAACAAATCGCTACAGGCAAATCCGATGGGTAATGTTCCATCAATTTAGCTTGAGCTTTTTCCACATGGCGGGCACTCAAATACAGGCACAAACTCGCTTGATGAGCCGCTAAACTCGCCAATTCTTCGCGTTCCGGTACTTCGGTTCTGCCGCTAATTCGCGTCAAAATAATTGTCTGCACAACTCCCGGAACTGTCAACTCAATTTTAAGTTTAGCCGCTGCAAGTTGGAAAGCGCTAATTCCCGGAATTACCTCAAAAGCAATTCCCTCGGAAGCCAAAGCTTGCATTTGTTCCCCGACAGCCCCGTAGAGACAGGGATCACCGGAATGGAGGCGGACGACGCTTTTTCCGGCCTGCACTCGTTCCACCATCAAAGGTACAATCTCTTCGAGGGTCTTATCCGCAGTTTGAATAACTTCAGCATCTGCGCGCACCCCCTGCAAAATTTGCTCTGGGACTAGCGAGTCAGCAAATAATATGACATCGGCCGCAGCCAGTAATTTTTGAGCCTTAACAGTCAACAAATCCGGGTCTCCCGGGCCTGCACCTACAATGTATACCCCTGGAATTAGGGATTCAATCTCTGTCAAACTCATGGCTGCTAAAAAATTTGCTAAATTTACGAACGCTTCCGGATGTACCTATTTTGGTTGGAAGTAAGAGATGGTAGATGCACCCTGGTTTTGAACCCTAGAGACTAACCTCTCTGGGGTTTTTTATTGATCCTCTGGGGATTTCTGAGTGATCTTTCCCCGATCGCTATTGGGGGAGACAACATCGGGTAAAGGTCGATCGAGCAAATAAAGCCAAGCTAACCCGCCCAACCCTAAAACAATCCCAGTCAAGCTTACCATCTGTGCCGTCCGCAGCGGCCCGAACATCAAACTATCAGTCCGCAACCCTTCAATCCAGACTCGACCGGAACTGTAAGCTGCGATATAAACCAAAAATAAAGCACCAATTTTCAAGCGAATTTTGCCCTGCAAATCTCGGAAAAACAAAGTCAGAAGCAACCCAAATACTGTCAAATTCCACAGAGATTCGTAGAGAAATGTGGGGTGGAAGTATTCAAAATTAGCGTAGGCGGGCGGGCGGCTGCTGGGGGGAATATAAAGTTTCCATGGCAAATCCGTAGGACTGCCAAAAGCTTCCGAGTTAAAGAAATTTCCCCAGCGTCCGATCGCCTGACCGAGAATTGCCGAAGGTGCGATTAAATCTGCCAATTGCCAAAAAGAAACTCGCTGGATTTTCGCAAAAATTAAAGCTGCGATCATTCCACCCAAAATCGCCCCGTGAATGGCAATTCCGCCTTTCCAAATTGCAATAATATCTTCAGGCCTCTGGGCGTATTGCTGCCACTCAAAAGCCACGTAATAAATTCGAGCACAGGGAATAGCGCCGATAACCAGCCAAATTGCCAAATCACCCAATAATTCCGGGTTGACGCGGCGCTTTTCGGCCAAGTATTGGGACAGACTGACCCCAATCAAGACGGCAGAAGCTATTAACAGCCCGTACCAGCGAATGGCTACGGGGCCAAGTTGAAAGATAATTGGGCCCGGCGATGTAAATTGAAACGCTAAGGGCAACGCAAGAATATTTAGCACCATAAAAGTTGCATTAATTGTGATGGAAAGCTGTCAAATTTGCATACCCTTTAACAAACTCCAGAGTTTATTTTAGGGGGCTGTGGTCATTTACACGCAATATTTGGGGAATTGTACCAAAAATTAACTGGATTCTTGATTGTGCAGATTTCTGTCTGGAGTTTTCTTTGTGAGTCCACAATAAGAGCCCCCCTAACCCCCTTTTTTAAGGGGGGAACCGGATTATTCTCAAAGTTCGCCTGATTAAGGGGGATTTAGGGGGATCGAGACTTCTCCTTTTTGACGATTAACTGCCACTTGGGTCGAGAAGTTTTAATATAGAAGGTGGCTTTAAATTTTCTGATGACCTATGTCTCCTACTTCCGTTTCTCAAGTGTACTCTTCTGGTAATTCCAAGGGTGCGAATCAGTCTCGCAAGACTGCTGCTTTGGCTGTTGAGTCGCATAAAATTCCGCCTCTGTTGGGGGCGAGTTTGGCTGAGTTAACGGAGTGGGTGCAGCAAAACGGGCAACCTGCTTATCGCGGAAAGCAGTTGTACCAATGGATTTACGAGAGAGGTGCGCGATCGATCTCTGACATTTCTGTATTCTCGAAACAGTGGCGCGAGACTGTTGCTAAAATCCCGATCGGGCGATCGACCATTCACTTTCGATCGGTCGCACCAGACGCCACCGTAAAGTATCTCTTAAAATTGGCAGACGGTCAAATCATTGAAACAGTAGGCATTCCCACCGATAAACGGCTGACTGTGTGCGTCTCAGCCCAAGTTGGCTGCGCGATGGGCTGCGACTTTTGCGCTACCGGAAAAGGTGGTTTCAAGCGCAATTTAGAAGTAAACGAAATCGTCGATCAAGTCTTGACAGTACAGCAAGATTTCGGCCGCCGAGTCAGCCACATCGTATTTATGGGAATGGGCGAACCCCTGCTGAATTTCGATAATGTTGTAGCTGCTGTCAAGTGTTTGAATCAAGACGTAGGAATTGGACAGCGAAACATCACCATTTCCACAGTCGGGATTCGCAATCGCATCAGCCAACTAGCTGAACATCAACTGCAAGTTACCCTCGCCGTCAGCCTCCACGCTTCCAATCAAAGATTGCGCGAAGAGTTGATTCCTAGCGCCCGCCCTTATCCTTTGGGTGAGTTAATCGCAGAATGCCGGGAATATGTGCGATCGACGGGGCGCAGATTAAGTTTTGAATACGTACTTTTAGCAGGTGTGAATGACTTACCAGAACACGCATCCGAGTTAGCTAGTCAGTTGCGCGGCTTTCAGTGTCACGTCAATTTGATTCCTTACAATCCGATTCAGGAAGCTGAATATAAGCGACCGACTCCCAATCGAATTAACAGTTTCGTTGCGACTTTGAAGGAAAAGAAAATTGCAGTTAGCGTGCGGTATTCTCGCGGCTTAGAAGCAGATGCCGCCTGCGGACAATTGCGGGCTTCCGAGGTTGAAAATTGAATTTTTAATCCCTAAAAATTGTCGTAGGGTGCGTTAGGATTGAGATGTTGCACCATTCTCAATTAGCCTTTTGCGGGCGGGCAGGATGCCCAACCCCTACTCCCCACAAGAAGAAAACTCCATCTTTGTGGAACAGGCATCTTGCCTGTTCTTAAGAATGGTGCAAGATGTGAGTTAGACCGCGTTATTTTATCAATCATGGATCAACTACATTGTGACGCACCCTACTAACTCTTTACAAGCGTTTAACAAGTATCCACCGCAACTCTAACGGCGGTGTTTGTTGCACAGAAAATAAATCGCGCCCGCTAGCCCAACTGACAAACCAAGGTGTCGGCGGCCACGCAGAGTCAGGCAAATGTTTCTGTTCGTATTCAATCACAGATTCATCAGAAATAATTTCTAACGGCAAACCCTCTATTGCTGCTTGCAATTCTTGTCTGGTAATCAGATAAGACCAACACAATTCAGACATTTGTTTTGCCATCTCGTCGGGTTCGTAACCCTCTACAGCTAAGAAAGCACTGAATAATATAAACCCGCCACTTAAAACGGCATCGGACATTTTGCCCAGGAACAAACGAATTTGTTCGGGGTAGCGGAAATGAGAGAGAACTTCGGTAGCAATGGCTAATTTGTACCGATAAGTTTTCATCCTCAATAATGGATCTAAAACGTCGCCTTGGGTGACATTTATCGGTAAGTCTTCGGCGGTTGCGGCGGATGATAGCTTCTCGGCAAATATCGGTGTTAGTTCGATCGCATCCACGGAATGGCCTAACCTTGCTAAGGGCAAACTATTGCGCCCTGGGCCCGCACCAACATCTAAAATAGGTGCTTTTCCCGGTTCGCCTAATTCGGCGGCAATGGCGATGACTTTGGCATCGGGATGGCTGCCGAATAAAGGTTCGGGGCGAATATCCGGCCAGCTATGATATTTCTGGGCCATTGATTCGATTTGAATCTTGGTATTCAGAGTAATGCCGCCAGCTAAACCGCTTTGGGAATTGGCGGGAAAGTATGAGACTATGAGATTAGCATGGGGGGAATTTTTGAATCCTTCTGCTAAGGCGTTGGCGATTAATGTTCGCAAGTTTTCGGCTTGGGCAGCGTCGATATTTTGTCCGAGAATGTTTAAGAAGTCTGAGAGTAATTTAAGATAGTCGTCTAGCATCGATGGCAAGCAAGGCAGATAGAATTCTCCCTTGAGGCCGATGCTCCTTTTGAGTCTTTCTTTGAGAATTAATTTCAGGCGATTGGAGTCTGTCAGCGGCGGGCCTGTTTCCGGTGATTCGCTGACAGGCAATTCGGGGATAGATGCGGCACTGGCAAGGTTTTTAGTCACAATATTTTCGATTAGATTCGGCAATAAGTGCGACCGCACCGAGCATAATCTTGTGCTCTTGCACCTGAATTCGAGCGTGCAGTGTTTCTGCGGTATCATCAGGCAATACCGGCACCGCAGCCTGCATTAAAATCGGCCCGCTGTCTACTTCTAAACGGGCGATATGCACCGTACATCCGGTGATTTTAACCTTGGCAGCTAGTGCTTGCTCGACGGCCCGAATTCCTGGGAAACTCGGCAGTAAGCTGGGGTGAATGTTAATAACGCGATCGGGAAAAGCATCAAACAAAACTTTGGTAACAATTCGCATCCAACCCGCCATCACGACCCATTCTACATCATAATCTTGGAAAGTTTTGACAATTTTTGTATCTAATTCTTCGCGGCTTTTGCAGTCGCGGTGATTGAGTAGAATCGCGGGAATGCCGTATTTTTCGGCTCTGGCTGCGGCTTTGGCTTCGGGGTTGTTGTAAATTAATACTGGGATTTGAGCGTTGAGTTGTTGGTTTTGGATGGCTTGGGCAATTACCTCGAAATTGCTGCCGCTTCCTGATGCCAAAACTCCTAATTTTAACGGAGTGTGAGCGGGAGCGATCCTCTTCGAGGGCTTCGCTAACGAACTTTTGCCAATCTCAGGAGAAATCAGGCAGGCATTGGAATTAACAGATACTGGATTAGCGGTCATTCGATTTTAGATTTTAGATTTTAGATTTTGGAGGCGACCCCACGCATCAATTCGGGGGCTTGAGGATTTTAGATGTTAGATTTTGGATTGATTCCACGGATAAATCACGTGGCGGGTACCATCAAGAAATTCGCTTGTCATAAAGATAAAAACTATTCACTCGTATTCTACTATAGAGGTAAAGGGTGCTTGGTCGCACTCTACATGGAGATATTGGCTAAGTCCTAAGTATATTTGGTTATGTGACTTACTGATTCAACCCTATTCTACAATATTACCAAAAAACTCTTCCCTGAGAATCGAATAAAGTTTTAGATCCCAATATCTGCCTTTTACAAATAGCTGCTGTCGCAATATCCCTTCCAATTGCATCCCCACTTTTTCCATCACCCTAGCTGAAGCAATATTGTTAACTTCACATCGAGCCACAATTCGATTCAGCAACATCTCCCGAAAACCGAATTCAATCACTGCATTGACAGCCTCGCTCATGTATCCTTCGCCCCAATATCTTCTAGAAAGTGCGTAGCCAATTTCCGCGCGGCTGTGCGTCATGCTCCATTCCACAAATCCGCAAGTGCCGATAAATTTTTTCTCGGCTTTGTGGACGATTCCCCAATCTACCAGCTCTCGTCTTTTGTACATTTTAGTAATGGATTTTAGAAAGTATTTAGTATCTTCTATCGATGTGTGAGTTGACCACATTGTGTATTCTGATACTTCCGGGTTGCAAGCATACTCAAACATATCGCTAGCATCGTTTAAAGTAATTTTCCTGAGCAGGAGCCTTTCAGTTTCTATAGTGGGTAAATGAGCTAATATATCGAGAAGATTCATTTTGACATTGACCTATATTGTGATACCATTTAAAACTAAAAGCTAAAATTTACAAGCCAATGGTTCGGATTAAATTTGGGCGTTTTAACTGGTTGGATAATGATGCGATCGCAGCTTGGACTTTCTTGGCCCCAGCTTTGCTGTTTTTGGGTACTTTTTTGATTTGGCCGATCGCCTATTTATTTTACCTCAGCTTTACCAGCGGCAGCTTTACCCAGTCGGGAGTGCGTTGGATTGGCTTCAACAACTACTGGCGTCTAGTCACAAACCCGGATTTCTGGCAAATTCTCCAAAACACGCTCTATTTTACTACTGCAACAGTCATTCCCAGTTTAGTGATTCCATTGGGTTTGGCAGTTTTGCTAAATCGCTCGTTTGCTTGGCGAGGAGCTCTCCGCACCGCTTATTTTATTCCTTCGATTACCTCTCTAGTTGCAGTTGGCTTGGGTTGGCGGTGGTTGTTTCAAACCGAAGGCCCGGTGAATAATGCCCTAAGTGCGATCGGCTTAAATCCAATTTCTTGGCTGAGTAGCACAGTTTGGGCAATGCCAGTGATCATTCTGCTCAGTGTTTGGAAACAATTAGGCTTTAATATGGTAGTCTTTTTAGCAGGATTACAAGCAATTCCGGTAAATCGTTACGAAGCCGCAGAATTGGATGGAGCTAATGCTTGGCAGCAATTTTTGTACATCACTTTACCCGGTTTGCGGCCGACTTTAGTATTTGCTACCGTCACTACTGCTATTTTTACCCTGCGGAGTTTCGAGCAAGTTTACGTCATCACAGGCGGCGGCCCTTTGAACTCTACTAATTTGCTAGTTTATTATATTTACGAGCAAGCTTTTTCGCAATTTGATTTTGGCTATGCAGCCGCTGCGGCAACTTTCCTGATGGCTATAGCTTTGATATTAGTCTATTTACAACTAAAAGTTTGGGGCGAAGATGCTTGATATCACGTCCAGTAGCATCCTTCGTGTATGGGCGGGGCTGGTTTACGAGATTGTTTGTTGTAGGCAATTATGGTTGGTAAAACCCGCCCCAACGCGCAAATTATACAATTAACCATGCCCAATGCCCAATTACTAATTTCCAATTTTATACTCCATGTGCTCTGCTGTTTGTTCAGCTTGTGCTGTACCCAAAAGTTTCCCGACAACGTGCAAAGACATATCAATTCCCGCAGCAATTCCCCCAGAAGTGATGATTTTGCCGTTATCTACAAATCGCTGATTTTCGATAATAGTTGTGTTGGGAGCTAATTCTTTCAATAAATCCAATACTTGATGGTGTGTAGTTGCTTCCAAACCTTCCAACAAGCCAGCTTTTGCCAAAAGCAGCGAACCCGTACAGACAGAAAGCACTAATTCTGCTGTTCGCGCACAATCTTTTATCCAATTAATAACTGCTGAATTCTCGATTAACTTTCTCGTACCTTGTCCTCCCGGTACAATTAAAATATCCGGTGGCGGACAATCGGAAATGGTGCAGTCGGGATTTACACTCAAACCATTGCGGGCGTTGACAGCACCAGGATGTTCGGCTACGGTAGAGACTGCAAAAGGTCGATGACCCTTACTTAATTCTGATGTCACCGAAAACACTTCAAAAGGGCCTGCAAAGTCTAGTACCTCGACATCATCGAACATTAAAATAGCTACGTTCCTAGTTGCCATAAGACATACTTCTGATAGAGGCCAAAATATCGGCGATTTGTTATCGTAGAACTGGTATAATTTAAATTATTAAAGCTATGCCGAAAAAAATTCGCCATCGCGCCATAAAAATCTGTCTTTTGTGTCTGGCTTGTGCCTTAGCAATTGCTGTTTCGCCAATTTTTACACCCGCTCAATCCACAACTCAATTAGAATTTCGCATTACTCAATTAGAACGTCAAATTTCTGAACTCAGAGGACAAATCTACAGTTTGCAGAATCAAGGTTCTAGAGTTAACCGGCCTCCGTCTTCTTCCCCTTCAGGTTCTGATCGCAAAAATTCTCGAACGCTGTCGGGAGACCCGATGTTTGACAATTTAGCAACTTTGGCAATTGAAACTAAGCAAGATGTTATTAAAATTCAAGAGCGGTTGTCAAAGCTAGAAGCGTCGAGAAATCGCTAGAGAAGGAAGAAGGAAGGCACGACACGGATTTGGACACGGATACACGGATTAATTATTGAGCAAAAGTCGGGAGTCAGGAGTCAGGAGTCAGAAGGAAGAGGGAAAAAGTCAGTAGTCATTCGTTAGAAGAATGAAGTCATATTCTCCCCTACTCACAACTCCAAACTCTTCCCCTCTCCCTCTCTGCCATTCTCCGACGTTGAGGTCGAGAAAAGCAGGGTCTGCTAAAAGTTAACTTGCAGAACTATTCAATGATATGGAAATAAAAGGCTGCAACCACAAAATTGATTGCTAACAGCAAGAGAAACCAGCCTGCGCGAAATGTGTAAGGGAATTTGCCCGTTTTCATCACGGAGTCGGATTTTAATTGGTTCTTCGCTATCTCTGCCATAGGTAAAGCTCCTAATTCATAATGTCACTCTATTTACAAATAGCAGAGAGCGTCGCACTTATGCACAATCCTCTAGAGTTATTTTTTGTAACAAGGAGTTTATACCGAGTTGAATTCAGATTAATTTCAATCGCTCTCTCCGGCGTGGTAGGAACTGCGGACGAGAGGCCCCGATCGCACGCGCTCAAACCCCATCTCCCGGGCGATCGACCCGAAACGGTCAAATTCGGCTGGCGTCCAGTATTTACGCACTGGGAGGTGATCTAGAGATGGTCTCATGTATTGACCGAGGGTGAGCCGATCGCACTTGGCATCCCGCAAATCTGTCATCGCTTCGACTATCTCGGCTTCGGTTTCCCCGTGTCCCAACATCAAACCCGATTTTGTGGGAATAGTTGGGTCATATTGCTTAACAATACGCAGAACGTCGATCGAGCGATCGTACTTCGCCCCCCTCCGCACCGACCCTTGCAAGCGACGCACCGTCTCAATATTGTGGTTGTAACAAGCCGGTTTAGCCTCCACCACCGTGCGAATCCGATCTCGCTGCAACTCATCGAGGCTGGAATTCTCCCCCTCTGAACTCCTGGCGATTCCCCCCCAAAAATCCGGCGTCAGCACCTCCACTTCAGTATGCGGGTTAAGAAGGCGGATTTGGGCGATCGTCCTGGCAAACCAACCCGCACCCCCATCCGGCAAATCATCCCTCGCCACCGAAGTCAGCACCGCATAGCGCAAACCCAACAACTGCACAGCCTCGGCCACCTTTTGCGGTTCCTCCGGGTCTAGCGGCATCGGAGAATGACCTTTATCTACTTGACAAAAAGCACAAGCGCGGGTGCAAGTCTGCCCCATCAACAAAAAAGTCGCCGTTTTTTGCGCGTAGCACTCGCCCCGGTTGGGGCATCTCCCCTCCTCACAAATCGTGTGAATTTGCCGCTGTTTGATAATTTTTTGCACTTGGGAAAGTTCGCTAGCTTTGCCAACGGGCCTACGCAACCATTCGGGCATCGCCTCGATTTCACCCCGCATTTGGGCGGCAACTGCTTTGACAGTAGGAGTTTTAGGAGTTTGGGGCGACATAAAATTAAGTGGCGATTGAGTTAATTCCTTCGATCGTATCCGAAATCAAAGCCCCTGAACTTGTAGAACTATCACCCGAAATCAGAATCGCGCCGACGTGCAACAAAACTAAACTCGCCCAGAATTATGGGTAGAATTCTGTTAGGGATATACTGAAGGTTGCAAATCATCACTCATTCATTACTGAAGGAGTCAGTCGTGGCTGGTCAAAAAATCTTGGTAATCGATGACAGTAAAGTCATCCGCCTCCGAGTCCGAGAGATGTTGCCTCAGGGTAACTTTGAAATTCTAGAAGCAAAAGACGGCGAAGAGGGACTCAAACTGATCCGTCAAGCCCGGCCAAATCTAATTATGTTAGATTTCCTACTGCCCAAAGTCAGCGGTTGGGAAGTGTATCAAAAAGTGCAAGCCCATCCTGAGCTTTCTAAGATACCTTTGGTGATCATGTCGGGCCGCGAAGAAGAGGTGATGGAAAAAATTCCGAAACCCTTTGAGAAGCATTTTTTTGCATTCATCGCCAAACCGTTTGAGAAAAAGCAGCTAACCGAGGCGATCAAATCGGCGATGGTACTGGCCAAAAAGAAACCAGTGCCGGAAGCCCCAGCAGCCGCCGCTGCACCCAGCTCTGGAGCGGGCGCCGCCGAAATTCAGGCGATGACTGCGAAAATGGCGAAAATGCAAGCGGAAATTGATGCACTCAAAAAACAAATGACTCAGGTGATTACGATTATCAAGCAGAAATTGAAATAATTCTGCTGTTTTTTGAAGGCACTTATGTAGAAGGAAACTTCCACACCGTGAAACTTTCAGTTGAGTCTCAAAGGCTGCGATTTTATCCGCATTTTTTTGCCAAATTGTTTGAGCGAGTGCGATCGCCAATAGCCTGCAACTGGTTTATCAAAATCCCAGTGAGAAAATCAATTAAAAGTTAAAAATAAAACAAGGGAGGAAATTAATTATTAATTAATATTAGGATTTTTAATTCCCGCTCGTTCCACACTCAATTATCAACTCCTCAGTCTCATTTTTTTGGTTAATGACTAACGACTATTCCGATTTTTTGCCTCAACTGCGTGCCTCAACAGAGCAATTATTGAAAAGATTAGACTGCTTCGATCAAGCGCAGGTATTAGCGATCGGAGATTTGACCTTGGACGAGTTTCTTACCGGACAAGTAGAGCGAATTTCCCGCGAAGCACCTGTGTTGATTTTGCGCTACGAAAATACTCAGCAAGTACCCGGAGGTGGCGCAAATGCTGTCTATAATTTAGCCAAACTGGGAGGCAAAGTAAAAGTTGCTGGTTTGGTGGGAAAAGACGACCAGGGAAAGGCTTTGTGCGGTATTTTTGAGGCGGCGGGAATTGATACGGGTGGGATTTTAATCGATTTGCAGCGTCCAACTGTCACCAAAACTCGAATTTCCGGGCACGCGCGGCAGTCGGTGACTCAGCAAATTGTTCGAGTCGATCGCAAATCGGACGAGTTGCCGGATTTAGATTTGCAGTTGCAACTGGCAGACTACATCCGGCAGCAAATACCGACAGTAGATGCCGTGGTTTGTTCCGACTACGGGGACGGAGTTTTGACGAATTTGGCGATCGCATCGGCAGTGGTTCCCGGCAAAACAATTGTAGACGCTCAAACCAATTTGCAGCGATATTGTGGAGCAATGTTATTTACTCCGAACTTGCCCGAAGCCGAGCAAGCCGTCGGATATGCTATCAAAAACCCTCAAACTTTAATGCAAGCAGGACGCGATTTATTGAACTTAACTCAAGCTCAAAAAATCCTGATTACTCGCGGCGAAGAAGGGATGACTTTGTTTGAAAGAGCCAACGGCGAAGAAATCAAAAATTCACCCCCTCCAACATCCATTTGTGAAAAGGGGGAATTTGCCATTCAAAGTTGGGACATTCCCCCTTTTAACAAGACTGATGTATTCGACGTAACCGGTGCTGGAGATACAGTTGTAGCAGCAATGACTTTAGCTTTGTGCGTCGGTGCATCGGGTTGGGAAGCGGCAGTTTTGGGCAATTTGGCGGCTAGTATTGTCGTGCGTCAATTCGGTACGGCAACGACGACTGTAGAGGAGATGAAAGAAGCTTTGAAAGCAATGATTGATGACTAATTATTGGTAATGGGAATCGGGAATTGGGAATGGGGAATGGGGAATTGGTTATGGGTTATTTGTGATTAGTTATTGGTTATGGGTTATTGATTATTAGTTACTCGTTACCCATGCCCCATGCCCCATGCCCCATGCCCCATGCCCCATGCCCAATTGCCAATAACTACTTACTTTTTTTCAAAATTTGCCCCTTGTCATCAATTGTCAAACCGCTATTGGGAAAATCGCTCTTGGTCAAACGGTTAATCAACCCCACAGTTCTAAATTTGTTATCAACAGCCGGAACACCTCGCCCGTCAAGTTGGACGGGGATAATCTTACCAGAAACAAAATCCCCTTGCGGAGTCATTTTCACATCCAAAATTAGAGATTGACCGAGTGCTCCTGCTGTAGACAAAGTGCGATAACCCAAAAAATTTCCCAGAGAGTAAGCAATCAATTTACCTTTATAAAGTTCCATTGCTCGCGGAACGTGCGGGCCATGTCCCAAAATCAAATCAGCTCCCGCATCAATCATCGTCCGCGAAAACAAAACCATATTTCCCCGGTTTTCTCCGTAAAAGAACTCAGTTTTATTTCTCACATTGATAGCTCCCGTTCCTTCAGCTCCAGCATGAACTGATATCACTACAATATCAGCGTTTTCCTTAGCTTTTTTGACAACTTCGGCTCCCGCTTTCAGTTCCAGCAAAGAATTGTGAACGTCGCCGTAGTTGCTGAAACCGATAAATGCAAAATTCACACCCTTGACATTTTGATAAACAATTTGATCTCTTTTACCGACAGCCTTCATGCCATTGCTGTCGATGTTTTTAATCGTGTCCTTAAATCCCTGCTCGTTAAAATCGTAAGAGTGATTGTTGGCAATACTCAAAATATCAAAACCAACATCTTTGAAAATTTTCGCATAACTCGGAGGCGTCCGAAAGGCAAACAGCATTCGTCCGCCGCCTGCTTTGGAACTGTAAGGATAATCGGTCATCGTGCTTTCAAAATTGCCAAACAGAATATCAGCTCCTTTGAGGTACGGTTTTACCGACTCTAATAACATCTCTTTTTTTGCCGGCAGTTTGTTGTAGGGATAATTTGTGCCGGGGATCATGTCGCCAACTGCTTTGATACTGACAGTTGCGGGCAAAATGGCAGGTTTTTTGGCAGCCGGGGAGGGCGATTTTGGAGCGGGAAGGGGTTTGGCTGCGGGTGTCGAACTCACTTCTTGTACCGCAGGCTTTGACGTGGGAGGGTTATTAGTAGCGGGGGGTGAGGATTTGTAAAGTTGAGAAGCCAGTACAAGGCCGGATATGGGTACGAGAATTAGACTCAGAGCACCGACTGACAGCCCTGATTTTTTAGTTTTAGTGCCTGCTAATGCTGGCTGCGGCGATGGCTTTTGCTGCCTTTGGTTTGGGGGTTTTGGAGTTGGGATTTGAGGGGGTTGGGGCGGAGATTTTTCTGGTGTTTGAGGGGGCGCCGTTGTGACATTTTGAGTTTTTTCTAGCTTGGGCAAAGTCACAGGAATGGGAGAAGCGGCTACACTAGCAGCTACTGCTGCACTCGCAGCTACTGCTGCATTCACGGCAACTAATGGACTCACGGGTACGGAAGTCAAGCGTTTTTTTAATTCTACTGTCTGAGTCCAAGCGGGCAATTGCTCGCCGTCGCGCCGCCCGTAAACTGTCACTGAGTAAAGGTTATTTGGTTGCAGCCGCTGCAACCCTTTGACTGCGACTCGGAGACAGGCTTCTTCTGCGGGTAAATGTTCTGCTTCCAGCAGCAGGTGCAGGGTGTCATTTTCCCGGCTGGCTTTAGCCGTGACGCCGAAGCTTTGGAGTGCTTGGCTGATCAGAAATGCGATCGCCCTGGCATCGCCTTCTTTTGCTAAATTTAAAATATCTTGTTGGCTCACAAACGCCTCTACTCTCACACTAAAAATTTAGCTCGATCTTATATCAAATTTGGCGGCACAGCATTAAATACCGATTGATTTAACTTAACTAAGTGGGTACAAATAAACAGAACGTGGGGACAGGGCGCGTGCGTGAAAGGGTATACTCGCTCTCACTATAGCAATCCTTGCAGGAGTCGTAAACTTTTTACCCTACCCCAACCCTCCCCTTATCAAGGGGAGGGAGTAAGAAATTCACAAATGATGCGAGGATTGCTATATAGCTCCTAACTAAATCCGACCCTACTTTTACCAGATAGTAGGATTTTTGGCGCTGGCTAGCTGAATACAATATTTCCTAACGGTTATCTTAGTCGATCGCCCAAACACTTCTATCCGGCATAATTGCCCCCTTCAAATTAACATCGGTCAAATCAGCGCTCTCTTTCTTACAGCATTTTTGGTAAATAAAACTGGTTTGTGAGCGTCGAGAGTGCGTCCTGGAATGTACGGAAAATATGCGGTTTAGCAGCGAAGAATTAACGAAAAAACCGGGTTTCTCGTTACCAGTGCCTATCTTCCTGTCCCACTTCCACCCAAATTCACACAAAAACGATCGACCTGCAGGCTCGGAAGCTTGTTAAACTCTTGGTCATGTCACGCTATTGGTGAGAAATCGACGGCTAGCCACAATCGTCTGCTAACGCCCCCGCAGTGCTGGGCTGCGGGGCCTGCATTGCACACTGCACGTAGGTGAGATTAGCTGCAATCAACTTTCGGGATGCCGCTGCTAAAGTCGCGGCCGCCAATGTAGTTGTTCGTTTTAAACTAATTAAACTAATTATTTAAAGGAGTTGCACGTCAATGACACAATTGTGCTTATAATATCTGGCTCGGTGCCCTCTCAAACCAGGGTTTTTCGCTAGTCTGGTGGTATTTGTGAGTTAGTTAAGCCCATAGCAGCTAGGATCGAGCTAACTCAAGGTTAAACTAAAGCTCGTCATGCGGCGTTGCCTCTCAAAACCCGGATTGAGTCTTATGGCGCATTACCGCTCCTCTGTATGTTTGTTCACCTGCATTGCCTGTCTGGGCGCTGCGTTCAGTCCAAGTGCCGACGGAGGGCAACAGGTACTCAATGCCTCTGCGCGTGCTGTTTCCCAAGAAATTGCTCAGGCGAACTCTCCCCCGGACGATCGCCAGGATTCCAAGCCTCCAAAACCGTCTCCAGCGCCCGATAAAAACAAATCTCAGCCGTCCAAAAGGTCCAAATCTAATTCTAAGATCCCGAAATCGGTATCCAATTTGATCGTCATTTTGTCTCGTCAGCGAGGGTTCTTAATGTTGGGTTTGGCAGCAGTTGTCGTCACGGCAGCGGCAGTATTTATCATGCTCAAATTAGTTAGTAGTGACGAGTCAAATTATTCTAAGCGAAGACGGGGACGATTTGAGCGCCACAACCCAAGAAACTCTCAATTTACTAATAATCCCGATTCTCCTACAAACTCCCACGCAATTACACAGCACAAGGCTTCTTTTGGGCTATCAAAACCGCTGTCAGCCTTGCCCTACCCTTTGGATTTGCCAAAAGACAACAGTATCGAGAACAGCGATCGACCTTTTCCGTTAAATATGGAATCCGGGGAACCAGAATCCCAGGATGCAGCAGTCGAGGGCGATCAAATTAATTCCGACACCTCGCCCTTGGAAACTCACAGCAACGGATACAGTAACACAGGTTTCAACATTCCCGAAACAACTAATCAAACCGATTCCCTAGCTAAGAAGAAAGGTATTGCCCTTCCCGAAACGGATGGTAGACCTAAAGTTGATATTATTGAAGCACTGATTGAAGATTTGCAGCAGCTAAATCCGGCAAAGAGAGGCAAAGCAATTTGGGAACTAGGTCAGCGGGGAGATTCCAGAGCAGTTGAGCCGTTGCTCGATTTGCTAGCAAATTCCGACTCCAAGCAGTACAGTTTAATTTTGGCAAGTCTCTCGGAAATTGGCATTCGCACCCTCAAACCCATGAATAATGCGTGGTCAATTTCGCTGCAAAATGAAAATCCTGAAGTGCGTAAAAATGCAATTCGCGACTTGACGCGGATTTACGAATTGGTGAATCAAATCAGTTACTTGTTGCACCGTGCAACGGACGATCCAGATCCAGAAGTTCAGGAAACTGCTCGCTGGGCAATCAATCAGTTGAATCGCATCCGTCCGCGTTCTGGGATGGATTAATAAACGTAGCAATTTTCAAATAATTTGAACTTGAGATTTGAAATGGGAAATTGATAATTTAGATTATGTTAAAATTAGTGAATGCTGATTAATGACTAATGACTAATGACTAATGACACTTTAAAACTATTGTTCCTGTCAACTTCGGTCGGTAAACTCGGTTCGGGGTTGGGTGGCGGAGTCGAACTTACAGTCCTTAACATCGCTAAAGAATTACAGAGTCGCGGTCATAAAATAGCAGTTGTAGCACCGATAGGTTCAATTTTAGAATCAATTCCAGTAATCGAAATAACGGGTGATTTGCAAGTAACCGCCCAAACACAAGATTACAATGATCCTATTGTGATGCCCGCCGATTCTGTGCTGGCGAATATGTGGGAATATGCTCGCCAAGTTCAGGATGAATGGGATGTCATTGTTAATTTTGCCTACGATTGGCTGCCGTTTTATTTGACACCATTTTTTAGGACTCCGATCGCACATTTGATCAGCATGGGCTCCCTTTCCGCCGCCCTCGATCGCATTGCCGGACAAACCGCCCTCCAGTTTCCTGGTACGATCGGAGTTCACACCGCTTCTCAAGCCAACACATTCGCCTTTGCCGATGAATGTCAGTTGTTGGGAAATGGCATAGATTTATCCCTGTACAAATTTTGCGACAAACCGCAGTCTAAATTAGCTTGGCTAGGCCGCATCGCCCCGGAAAAAGGCTTAGAAGATGCAGTAGCAGCAGCGAAAATTACAGGCATTCCCCTGAAAATTATGGGCAAAATGCAAGATGAGGATTATTGGCAAAAAATTTGTGCAGATTACCCGGATGCTCCGGTAGAATATTTAGGGTTTCTGACAACAACTCAAATGCAAGAGCAAGTCCGTCAGTGCCGAGCATTGTTGATGACACCGCGCTGGGTGGAAGCTTTTGGAAATGTCGCGATCGAGGCTTTAGCGTGCGGTGTACCTGTGATTGCTTACAAGCGCGGGGGGCCGGCGGAAATTGTTCGAGACGGGCTGACGGGCTTTTTAGTGGCTCCTGACAGTGTAAATGGCTTGGTAGGTGCGATCGCCCGCTTAGACCAAATTGACCGCAGCGCTTGCCGGCGACAAGTAGAGGTAGAATACTCTTTGGAAGCTTTGGGCGATCGTTGTGAACACTGGTTCAAATCTATCACTGCTAGTAGGGTGCGTCAGTAATAATACTGGCCAATTTTTAGAAAGATTCGCTGACTGACGCACCTTACAAGTTTATGGAACAGCAATTCAAATCTATTCTCAAAGTGAGTTAAATAAACTCTTAATTGACTGCCCAAAAAAGAAAACAGAAAAAACTATGGCAACCGAACGTTTAGTGCTTTTATCCAGTAGAGAAATCGAAAAAATGCGCCAAGCAGGCCGTTTAGCGGCCGAACTTCTGCTACATCTCGAACCGATGGTTAAACCGGGAGTAAGCACTCTAGAAATTAACGATGAAGCCGAACGCTGGACTTTGGCACACGGAGCAAAAAGCGCTCCGCTAGGCTATAAAGGATTTCCTAAATCTCTGTGTGCTAGCGTCAATGAAGTAGTCTGTCACGGCATCCCTAATGCTAAACAAATTCTTAAAGAAGGTGACATTATTAATATTGATGTAACACCTTTAGTTGATGGTTATCATGGCGATACTTCCAAAACTTTTTTTGTGGGCCAACCTTCACCTGTAGCGAAAAAGTTAGTTGAAGTAACCGAGGAATGTTTAAGAAGAGGAATTGCGGAAGTCAAACCGGGTGCCCGTACCGGCGACATCGGTGCAGCAATTCAAGAATATGCTGAAGCACAGGGTTTTTCGGTAGTGCGAAATTTTGCGGGGCACGGGATTCACCGAGTCTTTCACACTGAACCGGAAATTTTGCATTACGGCAAGCGGGGCACAGGAAAGAAGCTCAGACAAGGCATGGTTTTTACGATCGAGCCGATGATTAATGAGGGTACTTGGGAAGTGGAAATTCTCGCCGATGGTTGGACTTCTATCACCAAGGATGGAAAGCTTTCGGCTCAATTTGAGCACACTCTGGCTGTGACTGATTCTGGGGTGGAAATTCTGACTTTACCTTAATTGTTGACGGTTGACTGTTGACGGTTGACAGTCAATGGTTTGCCATCAACTATCGCTCGCAATCTTTTGACTCAAGAACAAATCGATCGAGTGCATCCTTTATTAAATGAACTTTCACCAACACTTAATGCCTATCTTAACTCACTAAAACAAAAAGCCAAAGGTTAACAATCAACCGCAAACAGTCAACAGTCAACAGTCAACAATCAACCTACTAATGACTAACATAAAATTTCTGCAACCAGGAGATTTGCTCAAAGTAATTGCCCCTAGTGGCACTTTGCGAGAATCAACCAACTTTGAAAAGGGTGTAGAAATTTGGAAATCTCGCGGCTATCGACTTGAATTAACACCGGGTTTTGACGATCGCTGGGGCTATTTGGCAGGTTCCGACGAAAACCGCGTCCGACAGTTGGCAGATGCCCTCAATGACCCGGATTGTCGGGGTATTCTCTGTGTTCGAGGTGGTTTCGGCAGCACTCGACTTTTGGAAAAAGGAAATGTGGGAAAGGCGGAAAATTCCCAATTTCCAACTCCCGATTCCCATTCGCCGAAATGGTTAATCGGCTTTTCCGACATTACTGCTTTGCTGTGGAATCACGACAAATTGGGGATTTGGGGTGTTCACGGGCCGATGCTGACAACTTTGGCGGATGAACCGGATTGGTCTGTCGATCGACTTTTTGACTGCATCGAAGGTCGTCCCTTACAATCTTTGCAAGGTAAAGGATGGGGCAGCGGAAAAGCCACGGGGCCGCTGTTTGCGGCGAATCTGACGGTGGCTTCTCATTTGCTCGGAACCCCGTATCAACCGGATTTGACCGGGGTTATTCTGGCATTTGAGGATGTTTCCGAGGCTCCTTACAGGGTCGATCGAATGCTGACTCTGTGGCGGATGGCGGGGGCTTTCGCAGGCGTGCGGGGCATTGCTTTGGGGCGCTTCAGTCGCTGCGAGATTGAGCCGAGTATTCCCAGTTTTAGCATTGAAGAGGTTTTGCGCGATCGGCTGGGGGACTTGAATATTCCCATTGTCTCGGATTTGCCCTTCGGCCACGAGGGGGTTAACGCTGCTTTACCTATGGGAATCATGGCTTGTCTCGACGCTGAATCGGGATTGCTGATTTGCGGCGATAAATCGCAACTTTAGATTACGGATTAACGTCTATAACTTTAACTTGAGATTTTGCACCCGCTAAATAGCCGGGTTGGGTGAGGTTTACACGGTGGGCAAAAATTACATTTAAAATGGATTGTGTATGCAAATGTCGGCGCCAAGAAAGCAAAAAGATTTTAGAATTTTCGAGAGGTTGATATGAGAACTCACAACTTGTTAAACAGTATTGCTACCGCTGTGCTAGTTGCAGGATTGGCACTCACTGGCATTTCGTCTAGTGCTATTGGCGAACAGATACGAAATAACGATCGCGTTGCCGGAGTAATTCGCCGCACTTCCCCCATCTACCGTTTTCGGAATATGTGGGTTCCAGGTTCTCCGACGGAAGAATTACGCGGTCAAGAATACACATTTAGCGCGAGGGAAGGCGACAACATTGAAGTGTTTTTAGATACAGATAGAAGTCGCGGTTTTACTCCCGTCATGGTGCTATTTTACGGGAACAACAAACAAGTCGCTTTTACGCAAGACCGTTCTTTTAATTATCAAATTCCCCGTAGTGGCGATTACAAGCTTTTAGTATTAGCAAAAGATGCTGCCAGGGGCGGTAACTACACGCTGGAAGTTGCGGGAATTGATGGGGGTGACAGACGATCTCAAAATTCGCGGGACGATTGGTACACAAGGCGAGATAACGATCGATATGACGGTCAATATGACAGAGCACAGCTTCTGCAAAATGATTTTGACTTGCGGTCAGTTGATTGTCGCGAGAGACGTTCTATGGTGAGAGTAAGATTTGACGATGGAAATCAAGACTCGACTTACTGCGCTGTCCCGAATAGAAGGTATCCGGCGGGAGATTATTACTACAATTCGCGGACTAGAGATTTAGACTCAGCGCGGCGGAATGATAGTAGATTCGATGCGGGCCCAGATCAATGTCGGGTAGTGGTGGGCGGAGTTTGCGTGACTAGGTAAGTTGTTTCTTGTCATTGCGAGGACTGTTTCTTGTCATTGCGAGGACTGTTTCTTGTCATTGCGAAGACTGTTTCTTGTCATTGCGAAGAACGAAGCAATCGCAGGATTTGTGCTTCATCGGTTCTATATTTTGGACTATAGCGCGGGTTCATCAACCCGGTTTCTTGGTAGAAATCGGGTTTCTTTGCCTCGCTAGTGTCCATTCAATTAGTTTCCTCAGCGAGTGGAGAGTATGTTCGTGGTGCCTCTGGATCATGTCCAGAGGCATCAATCCTGTTAGCACTATCCTGGTGAACAAGGAGATGATATGGTAGTCAAGTGCTTAGGTTTGTTTGTAGGTATAATCCTTGGCTTGTACCTTGCGTACTGGTTAAAGGTACGCCTGAATATCAATTTAAATGTAACAGGAAATGAACACTTCCCCTCCTTCATCGAAAGGAAGTCTCATGGGTTGGTTAAGTGTAGGTGGTTCCCCAACAGCCATCACTGTAAGTAGATAATGTTTCCATTCAATTAGTTTCCCCAGCGAGTGGGGAGTCTGTAGAGTAACACCTATACCACGCTCCATGAGGTGGTTTCCATTCAATTAGTTTCCCCAGCGATTGGGGAGTGATGATTTCGATGCTTCTACAATGGAAGCAGTCAGTTTCCATTCAATTAGTTTCCCCAGCGAGTGGGGAGAGAGAAGAAAATAACATTTACCCTTTAATATCCTCTAACGATTTTAAGTTTCCATTCAATTAGTTTCCCCAGCGAGTGGGGAGATTCATGTTTTGTGGGGCTGATTTCCTCTGCTGCTAGATATTCTTCAGGAGAAATGTAATTTTGGGTTTTATTGGCTATCATGGTTTGGGAAATATGGTATTCTATGATTATGTCATTGGCAATAACAAGAGGTCAAAAACGTGGAAGATGTAAACGTGGAATATGTTCATGTACAAAGTTTTATGATTACAGGTACTATCAAACATAACAAATCAGCAGCAGAGATAGAAGCAATCATCGAACACCTATATTATCTTTTACCGGGAAACTTCTGTTCCAACCAAAGTGGCAGAAACCTTGCTGTAAGTGGAACGTTTAGGGAAGAAAAAAAAAACCAAGTTGATGTGGTACTTAGGCACTTAGAAAAACTTTTACTAGAATACACCATCACCGCAGACTGGAGGGAGTAATCTCTTTTACAGCGGTTCCCGTTGTTATGAGGTACAGTAAAATCAGCTAGCAAAGAATCTATCAAATCTTGACAACTTATTAAAGTGTACCGCATTACAACGCGAGTTTCCATTCAATTAGTTTCCCCAGCGAGTGAGGAGACCTTTATCATACACCCCATACAGCGCAAAGTGTCCAGAGGCCGTTTGCGAGGGGGTCGAAAATTGTCTTGATAAACAGCGTAAATTCCCTGAAACAAATCGTTCAAACCCTTACCCAGCAATATATCGAGGGGGTCAACGACCGAATAGACATTTCAGCGATTTGCCTACCCCCTCGCAACCAACCAAATCCCCACTCCCCAAAATCGAACTCAGCCAATCCGTTCAGATAATCCCTCAACCTTCCTCCTTCTGACAACAGTCAACAGTCAACAGACAACTGACAACAGATGAATTTTCGATCAAAAAGGACGATCGCACAGTGGTAAGCTACCAAAGGCATTGAAATATCTAAGGTAGAGAAAAGTTAAAATGTCGGCATTAAATGAAGTTCCCTTGTTGTTGCGGGCGGCCCGCGGCGAAACCCTAGACCGCCCGCCCGTGTGGATGATGCGCCAAGCCGGTCGCTACATGAAAGCCTATCGAGATTTGCGAGAAAAGTATCCCTCGTTTCGCGAACGTTCCGAAATTCCCGAAGTTGCGATCGAAGTTTCCCTTCAGCCGTGGCGCGCGTTTCAACCCGACGGCGTAATTCTGTTTTCCGATATTGTCACCCCCATGCCCGGTTTGGGCATCGACATGGACATCGCCGAAGGCAAAGGCCCGATTATCCACTCACCCATCCGCACTCAGCAGCAAATCGACAACCTGCAACCGCTGAACCCGGAAGAAAGCTTGCCGTTTATCAAAACAATCCTGAAATCCCTGCGCGAGGAAGTCGGCAACAAATCCACCGTGCTCGGCTTTGTGGGCGCGCCGTGGACGCTGGCGGCCTATGCTGTTGAGGGCAAAGGTTCTAAGGATTATGCCATCATCAAAAACATGGCATTTTCCGATCCTACTTTACTGCATCAGTTGCTGTCGAAATTCGCAGATGCGATCGCCGTTTACGTGCGCTATCAAATCGACTGCGGCGCGCAAGTAGTGCAAATGTTCGACTCCTGGGCCGGCCAACTTTCCCCGCAGGACTACGACACCTTCGCTCTACCTTACCAGAAACAAGTATTCGAGCAAGTCAAAAAAACCCATCCCGACACACCGCTAATTCTGTTAGTCACTGGAAGTGCCGGCCTCCTCGAACGCATGACAACATCCGGCGCGGATATCATCAGCGTCGATTGGACAGTGGATATGGCCGACGCGCGCAAGCGTTTGGGCCCGAATATGAACGTTCAAGGAAATCTCGATCCGGGCGTGTTGTTTGGTTCTCAACCGTTTATTCGCGATCGAATTCTTGATACAATTCGCAAAGCCGGTCATCGCGGACACATCCTCAACTTGGGACACGGCGTGTTACCGGGAACTCCCGAAGATAACGTGCGTTTCTTCTTTGAAACCGCAAAACAAGCCGACAAATTGCTTGCAGTTGCTGCTTGAAATTGATTGCCAACTGGTTTTAACTGGTTCCCAGGCTCTGCCTGGTGAACCCATATCCAGAGGCTCTGCCTCGCGTAAAATGGAGGCAGAGCCTCCTGATCTGCCTTACCAGGTCAGAGCCTGGTAACGAGTAACAACCCCTGACAAATCTCGCTTATAACCGAGTAGAGATCCCCCTAAATCCCCCTTAAGAAGGGGGACTTTGACAATAATCTTGTCCCCCCCTTAAGAAGGGGGGCGAGGGGGATCTTAGCCTCAGCATCAAGTCAAAAAACCCTCTTCCCCTGCGGCAAAATGAACTCAAAAAAAATTTTTGTGACGGGTGCAAGTGGCTGTATCGGTCACTACATGGCCGAAACTTTGATTCAAGAAACAAACCACGAACTTTACTTATTAGTTCGCAACCCGGAAAAATTAAAATTTGACTGGAAAGCCCGCCCTGGCATCCATATATTACAAGGCGATATGCGAGATATCGAGCAACACGCCGAACTTTTGCAAACAATTAATGTCGCAATTTTAGCTGCCACTGCTTGGGGAGGAACTCAAGAAGTGTTTGACGTTAACGTAACGAAAACTCTCCAGCTAATTCAACTACTTTCGCCACAGACTTGCCAACAAGTAATTTATTTTTCAACGGCCAGTATTCTCGGTCGAGACAACAATTTGCTGAAAGAAGCCGGAGAACTGGGGACAGATTATATTAGCTCAAAATACAACTGCATGGTGCATTTGTCAGCTTTGACAAATGTGCCTCCAATTACGGCACTTTACCCGACATTAGTATTGGGAGGAGACGCCGAAAAACCAGTCTCTCACTTGTCCTCTGGCCTGCCCCTTGTGGCCAAATGGATTGGTTTGATTCGCTGGTTTAAGGCAGATGGCAGTTTTCACTTCATCCACGGCGCAGATATTGCTAAAGTAGTTAATTATTTAGTTCAACATCCGCCTGCTTCCGAGGAAACGCGACATTTTGTGCTAGGAAATCCCCCGATTACAGCTAACGAAGTGGTAGAACAAGCTTGCAAGTATTTGAATAAAAACATATTTTTTCGGATTACTCTGTCACCTTGGCTGGCCGATTTCTTTATTTGGCTGTTCCGAATTCAAGTGGCTGCTTGGGATAGATTTTGCATCAGCTACCGCCATTTTACCTATCAAAATCTTGTGAATCCCGAAAGCATAGGAATGCCGAGTTACTGCGGCACAGTTGCCGATATGTTAAGAACTAGCGGGATTCCCGGCAAAGATTCAAATTAGAAGGAAGAGGGAAGTTCGGCAGCGGATTTTATAACGGATGTAACGGATTTAACGGATTTAACGGATGAATGTTGAGGAAAAACGAAGAGGAAATGTGGATTAAACAACTAATGTAGGGTTCTTATGGCGCACCAAAGCAGTAATTTACTGTTTCCAGTTTTTTTTGCCTTAATCCCATGCTTTTTAAATGCGATTATCGTCAATTAAGGGTCAAATACGATAAGATATCAGCATTTGCAAACTTTAACAGGGAACTGCAAGCTAAAAATTGCGCTCATTGTGTGTGGCTTAGGGGGTGTGACCCCTCGCCCGATATTCGATCGAGTGCAAGATCGTAATTTTAGCATTAACATGAAGTCTTGAGAGTCGATCGAACTCTCACGCCCCGCCAGCCCGATCGCAAGTTGTTTACTGATGTGAGGTTTAACATATAATGCGAGTTCTTCTAGTTTACCCGCTGTTTCCGAAAACATTTTGGTCTTACGAGAAAATCTTAGAATTAGTTGATCGTAAAGTTCTGCTGCCACCGCTGGGTTTGGTAACAGTAGCAGCTATTTTACCCCAAGAATGGGAATTTAAGTTAGTCGATCGCAACATCAGACAAATCACCGAAGCCGAATGGGAATGGGCAGAGCTCGTTATTCTGTCCGCCATGATTGTCCAAAAAGAAGATTTGCTAGACATCATTCGCGAAGCAAAACGACGCGGTAAATCCGTAGCTTGCGGCGGCCCCTACCCCACTTCCGTACCCGAAGAACCTCAAGCAGCGGGCATAGATTACCTGATTCTCGACGAAGGCGAAATCACCTTGCCGATGTTCGTCGAAGCAATAGGGCGTGGCGAAAAAAGCGGAATTTATCGATCGGACGGCGTAAAACCCGATGTTACCACAACCCCCGTTCCCCGCTTCGACTTGCTGGAATTAGACGCCTACGACTCGATGTCGATTCAATTTTCGCGCGGCTGTCCTTTCCAGTGCGAATTCTGCGATATCATCGTCCTCTACGGCCGCAAACCTCGCACCAAAAACCCCCAACAATTGATAGCAGAATTAGACTATCTCTACAACTTGGGCTGGCGGCGCGGCGTGTTCATGGTAGACGACAACTTTATCGGCAACAAACGCAGCGTCAAACTGTTGCTAAAAGACTTAAAAGTCTGGCAAGAAGAACACAAATTCCCCTTTACTTTCAACACAGAAGCATCCATCGACTTAGCCCAAGATCAAGAATTGATGGACATGATGGTTGCTTGCAATTTCAATGCAGTGTTTCTAGGGATTGAAACCCCTGATGAAGAAAGCCTGCAAATGACCAAGAAATTCCAAAATACCCGCAATTCCCTGATCGAATCCGTAGAGTTAATTGCCAAATCCGGTTTGCGAGTAATGGCCGGATTTATCATTGGATTTGACGGCGAAAAACCCGGTGCCGGTCAGCGGATTGTCAAGTTTGCCGAAGCAGCAGCCATTCCGAGCACAACCTTTGGAATGCTGCAAGCTTTGCCACACACGGCATTGTCCCACAGACTAGCAAAAGAAGGGCGGTTGCGCGACAAATCTGGCAACCTCAACCAGACTACCTTGATGAACTTTATCCCGACGCGGCCTCTCGAAGATATTGCCCGCGAATATGTCGAGGCATTCTGCGAAGTGTACGATGCTGAGAAATATTTAGACCGGACTTATCGCCATTTCTTAATGTTGGGTGCACCTACAGCAAAGATACCTGCGAGAGTTCCCAGTTGGATCGATTTGCGAGCACTGCTAACTGTGGTTTGGCGGCAGGGAGTCAAGCGCAAAACTCGCTGGAAGTTTTGGCATCATTTGTTCAGCATTCTCAAGCGCAATCCTGCAGTTTGGGATCACTATTTGACAGTCTGCGCTCACAACGAGCATTTCCTGGAATATCGCCAGATTGTGCGGGATGAAATTGAAGCTCAATTGGCTGAGTTTTTGGCTAATGAGTCTCAAACTGTATATCAAGAACCTGTTGCTGTTGAGGAAAAGGAAGTGCAAGCGGTTTAGGGTTGGAGAATTCAACCGCAGATGAACGCAGGTAAACGCAGATAAAAGTAAGATTGTCTGCGTTTATTTTGTGGATTGGATCTGGTTTCCACTCAGAGCCTGGAAATGTCATATCCTGCGACTCTACCGCCTTGTGAGAGCAGGCGACAGAGCCTCCCGAGGCATTCCCAGTTTCTGACAGAAAACTTGAAATACTACTATTGGCTGTAGCAGTTATTTCGGCAGATAGAGGCGCGATCGCCCGCAACTATGAAAATCTAATTACAAGATAAAAAATATCAAAATAGCGATCGCCCTCAACCCGCCATGCTAGGAACAAATCAACTCAGAACAGCCGCTCTCTTAGGACTCCTAAGCGGCCTTCTCGTTTTAGGAAGTTATTATTTAATCGGCAACGAACAAGGACTTTACATCGGTTTAGCGCTAGCCGCCTTCTCAAGTTTTAGCTCTTGGTACTATTCCGACACGGCCGCGTTAATGGCTTACCGCGCTCAGCCGATCGCCCGCAGCGAAGCACCAGAAATCTACGATATGGTAGCATCGCTGAGCGAAAAAGCCCAAATTCCGGTGCCGAAAATATTTCTAGTTCCCACTCAATCTCCGAACGCCTTCGCAACAGGAAGAGACCCGGAACACGCAACAATAGCAGTTACTGAAGGCATCATCAAGCTGCTTTCCCGCGAAGAATTGGAAGGCGTTTTAGCGCACGAACTCACGCACATCCGCAACCGCGACACCCTCACTCAAGCAGTTGCAGGAACAATTGCCGGGGCTATTACATTTGTCGGGCGAATACTGACTTTTGGAGCGCTTTACGGCCCGGTAACGCGGGATAGCAGACAAGGCGCGAATCCGTTTGGTTTGCTGTTTTTAATCATTTTAGCACCGCTATCAGCAACCGTAATTCAATTGGCGATTTCTCGGACGAGGGAATTTGCAGCCGACAGCGGTGCGGTGGAAATCACAAATAACCCGATCGGCTTAGCAAACGCCCTGCAAAAATTAGAGAAAATGGGTCATGAAATTCCGATGCACGGCAATCCTGCGATGTCGCCGCTGCTAATTGTGAATCCTTTTTCGACTAAAGGTTTGCAGTCACTTTTCCGCACTCACCCGCCGACAGAGGATCGCATTCAACGCCTTTTGGAAATGGCGCAGCAGCAGCAAGGTACTCCAGTTATGGCTTACATAAACGGAGTTTGATCGGTCAAAAATGCAGCAACAATATGGAGAAACCCGGTGTTTTGAAGCAGCCGGGTTTCTGTATGTTTATTTTGTTTTTGGTTATTAATTAGGTAGGGGCGATCGCTAGTATAAAATTTTTGCCTTCTTTATGACCAAACTCGCTGAATTGGATAAGCATCAAAAGCCTCATCGCGACTAATCAAAACCAGCGAATGATTCATGGTCTGTGCTACCAGAATGCGATCGAAGGGATCTCGATGATGCAGAGGAAGACCTGCGTAAATCTCAGTGTCTTCCAGTGTAATTGGTAGAATTTGAGCGTTAATGTATTGCAATTCCTTCGGCAGGTCTTCAAATGGTCGATTCAGGTGAAGCTTACCGACATTAATTTTAATAGAGATTTCCCACAGGCTGGCAATACTAAAATATAAACCTGTTTTAGTATCGATCGCTTCTTTTGCTTTACTACCTAGATTGGAATCGCCAAGCAAATACCACAGAAAGGCATGAGTATCTAAAAGGGATTCCATGTTACATATATTCCTTTAAATCTTCCAGGGGTTCATCGAAATCATCAGACATAACGATCTGACCTGCCCAACTACCATAACCATGAGGTTGTTCAATTTGTTCGGGAGATGATTCTGTTTTGGCGTGTTTTTCAAGTAGATATTTTGCATAATGCAATATCTCTTGTTTGAGAGATTCTGGCATTTTGACGACCGTTTGAAAAATCTGTAGCTCGATAGTCATGATTTCTGTACAATTTTTACTATGTCATATTCACCAATTCTACTGTAATTGCAGTCAGAAGGTATTTGATGCGAAGGGAGAGCGCCCTGTGATTGTTCTCCCTTAATACGATTACTTGCGATCGCACAAACGCGGGTTTGTCAGTTTGCCGTTGTCTGTTTCCGTCGGCTCATCGTGGAGTGCGATCGCAAAACGCAGATGATTTGGAATCATCTGCGTTCATCTGCGGTTTAATTAAACCCTATTAAACTGAAGCCGCAACCTTATCTAAAGGCCGCACTTGACCGAGGAATTCGTGAAGTGCATCGCCTTCCACCACCTCAGTTTCCAACAGCTTCTGCGTAATTGTTTCCAACAATTCCCGATTGGCTTTCAGAATATCCAAAGCTTGCTGATGTGCAGTTTCGACAATTTCCTTCACTTCTTGGTCGATCGCCTCAGCAGTCTGAGCACTAACCGCACGGCGGGCATTTCCCATACCATCGTTGAGGAACATTGCTTGCTGACCTCGATCGTAAGCAAGAGGCCCCAACACCTTACTCATCCCGTAAGTTGTCACCATCCGTTCAGCTAAATCAGTCGCCCTTTGCAAGTCATTTGAAGCGCCAGTAGTAATGCTACCAAACACAACTTCCTCAGCCGATCGCCCTCCAAGCAGTGTAGCAATCTGACCGCGCAATTCCGATTCATCTAACAAGAAACGGTCTTCAGTCGGTACTTGCAACGTGTAACCCAATGCTGCCATACCGCGAGGGACGATCGAGATTTTCGCCACTTCGCCACCGCCAGTCATCGCGGCACCAACCATCGCGTGCCCGACTTCGTGGTAAGCCACAATCTTTTTCTCTTTTTCGTTGAGCACCCGGCTTTTCTTTTCCAAGCCAGCTACAACGCGCTCAAACGCCTCAAAAAAGTCTTCCTGCGCTACAGTTAGTCGTTTGTTGCGGGCCGCCAACAAAGCAGCTTCATTGACCAAATTTGCCAAATCTGCGCCCGAAAAACCGGGGGTACGAGTGGCGACGGCCTTCAAGTCAATATCCGGGCCCAACTTCACTTTTTGAGAGTGAATGTTCAAAATTGCTTCGCGGCCAGATAAGTCCGGGCGATCGACCAAAACTTGGCGATCGAAACGACCAGGACGCAACAAAGCAGCATCCAAACTTTCCGGGCGGTTAGTTGCAGCAAGCACAATTACCGTAGTATTGCCCGCAGCAAAACCATCCATTTCAGTTAACAATTGATTGAGAGTTTGTTCGCGTTCATCATTCCCACCGAAGCTAGCGTTACTGCTACGAGATTTGCCGATCGCGTCCAATTCATCAATGAAAATAATACAAGGAGCCTGTTTCTTAGCCTGCTCGAATAAATCTCTAACTCTGGCAGAACCAACACCTACAAACAGTTCCACAAACTCCGAACCGGAGATGCTAAAAAAGGGTACGCCAGCTTCACCAGCCACTGCTTTTGCTAACAGAGTTTTGCCAGTTCCCGGAGGCCCGACTAACAGCACGCCTTTGGGAATTCGTGCGCCTATTGCCGTAAATCTGTCGGGAGTTTTCAGGAATTCAACAACTTCGACTAATTCAGTTTTAGCCTCTTCTACTCCAGCCACATCAGCAAAAGTAATTTTCGCCGATTCGCCTTCTACATAGACCTTAGCTTTGCTTTTGCCGAGCGAGAGCGCACCCTGAGGCCCGCCACCCTGCCTGTTCATGAAAAATTGAAAAATCGCCACAAAAATCAGCGGCGGAACCACCCAGCTTAGAACACTGCCAATCCAGCCATTTTTGGCAGGGGGAGTTGCCGCAAATTCAACGCCTTTTTCTTGCAAAAGTTTAGGCAATTCCAGGTCAAAAATCGGCGTAGTTGACAGCACTTGACCTGGTTGATCGCCTTCGCCTTTGAGTTGGTAGCGAATTTCATTTTGACCTACCGAAGCTCGGACTACATCTTGTTCTTGTACTTGATGGACGAACAAGCTGTAAGGCACTTGCGGAATTTGCGGGCCGAACAAATTCGGTAAAAAGATGTTGGCCAGCAGAAACAAACTTGAGAGCAATAACAAGACATTGCTAATTTGTCGAAAACGAGGTGGTTGGGGCTGGTCTTTAATGGCCATTGATAGCTGTCATCCTTTGATTTAAAGCTGTTTTATTCATCTATTTTCTCATCAAATACCCACACACTGTTAAGCGGATTTCCTCACTTTTTCGGGTGGGTTAACCCGCTAGCACGGATTTGCTATTATTAACAATGTTTTTTACGAACCGCGAAGACGGTAAGGACACAAAGGAAGAGAAGAGAAGAGCGTTATAGTATGTAGGGTGCGCCGAAGATCACCGAATATTTATGCAGCTTCTGGGTTTAACTGAATCATTTCCCAAGTAGTATAAGTGCCGATCGCACCCCAAATCGCGTAAGGCAAAAGTAACAAAGCTGCGGTTTGAGAAATCGGCAAAACAGCCAACGTCAGCACAACTCCCAAAATCTCGCCAACCCCTCCCAAAATTGTCCCTACTTTCAGACTTTTGGCTCTGAGAGTAGCAGGAATATAAGCAACTGTGACAATTTCTAAAAGCAAGTATAAAGCCATCAACAGCCATGTTTTAAGGCTCCCTGGCTCCTGTTCCCACACGACAGCAGCGCTGCCGGCCCCGCAAGCAAAAATCGCCGTCCAAATTAACGGAATAGCAGGCTCAAAAAACATCCAATCCGGTCTTTGAAGTTTGACGGCCCAATTAATATCGCGCAGTTTAAAAAACAGAGTACCGAAGGCGACTAAGAAAGTCACGCCGCCGATAATCATCCAAGATTCAATCATGGTTTTCAACTTTCCAATTGCTCGATCGCTCATTAAGTTGATCGTCCCAACTTACAGCCGAACTTCCATCCGCCTTTAGCAATAACTTTTGTAAAGCCCGATGCAATTATTGCTAACCGCCCGACACATTTTTAGCAAACTCATCGCGTCCAGACACCAAATTAGCTGGAACGCCGTTAGGGTAATTTTGTGCGATTAAAGCTTGCAACTTTTGCACTCGGTTTTCAGGGTTGGGGTGAGAACTCAAAAACTCCGGCGGCGCTTCGCCCTTCCTAGCAGCACCGAGAATTTGCATCACCTCAACAATACCTCTAGGATCGTAACCAGCTTCGGTCATAAACCGAAAACCGAGCTGATCGCTCTCAAGTTCATCCGATCTACCGTACCGCAAACCGACAACTTGATTGACAGCTTGAGCAATTAATGCTGCCTGCTGACCACCCCCGCGATCGTCGCTAGTAGCCACCCCAACCGCCGTTACCAAAGACCTGCCGAACTGCTGTTTTGCCAAGTGTTCTGCACCGTGGCGCGCCACAACGTGACCGGCTTCGTGCCCCAGTATAGCGGCCAACTGAGCCTCCGAATTTAGCCGCCGCAGCAGCCCCGCAGTAATGAAAACTTGTCCCCCCGGTAAAGCAAAAGCATTGACAGTTTGGGGGTCTCGCAGCAGGTGGAATTGAAACGGATAACCCGCTTGTTTCGCCGCCGAACCGTTGACTATTCGTTCGCCGACTCGATCGACATACTGCTGAATACTCTCGCTGGGATAAAGCCCCCCGTGCTGAGCAGCCATTTTATCTCGCGCCTGCAATCCCAAAACTATCTCTTGGCGGGGAGAAAGCTGCACCCGCTGTCTCTCTCCTGTTACCGGATTTTGTACGTCGTTTGTAAAATAGGTAATTGCCCCAAAAAATGCCATTAATAGCCCGATCGCGGCTCGAAATAAAAATTTATTCACAGGCTTTATACCTAAAAAGTTTCGCGATTAGAATACTATGGTGACAGCTCTCTCGACATCTGTCTGAAGTATCAAGAAGGGAAAGTTGTTTGAGTTTTTTTGGATGATTGGCGAACAAGGCTTTTTTTAAACGAACCGCGAAGGCGCGTTAGCGAAGCGGCGCGTTCGCGCTAGGACACGAAGGAAGAGAAGAAGAGAAGAAGAAGGTTATAGTTATTAAATTGGTTAAACTGAGATGTTGCACCATTATCAGCAACAGGCTTTTCGGCCTGTTCCACAAAGAATAGATTTTCTTGTGGAACAGGCCGAAAAGCCTGTTCCGAAAAGGCTAATTGAGAATGGTGGAACCTATGAGTTAAATCAGTTGAATCCTTTACAAAATCAGTTGCCGAACTTCCTTCGCAATATGTTTCAAGCTACCCGCCGCCGCCTCGCTATTTGGTACACTGCCGTTACTGCTGTATTGTTACTTGTATTCGCCACAGGTTTCTATTTTTACGTCCGCACTACTTTGATTGATCGCATTGATGACACCCTCCATCACGTTGTCGAAGTAATAGAGCGAACTCTCGTTATCGAACCGCTAACTTTCCCTAGTACCACAGATAAAAATAAATTGCAAGTTAATATTCAAGCGAGTTTTCGAGATAGCACTGATGCAGTAGAAGACGACCACATTGATTTAGAATGGTTCAGTCCTACGGGCGAATTGCTGTGGTCTACTTTATCGGAACCGCTGAATATTCCCATTCACGCTAACCGTACTGGCGAAACAGTTTGGATAATTAATAATAAGTTACAGTCCGATCAAAACTATTCCCTCAGACAAGTAACGCAGCGAGTACAAAGTGGCCGCCAAGTTCTGGGATATTTGCGAGTCAGCCATCCTTGGTTTGAAGTGACAAAACCCATCCGCCAATTAATTCTTGATTTGATTTTGGGCGCGAGTTTAACTCTAATTTGCGTTGCAGCTATTGGCTGGCTGCTGTCGGGATTGGCTATGAAACCTGTGCGGGAGTCTTACGGGCGTCTCAAACAGTTTACTGCTGATGCTTCTCACGAACTCAGAAATCCGATCGCCACTATTCAAACTAACGTCCAAGTAGCTTTGGCGGAACCGGATATCGAACCGCAGCAACATCAACAGCTACAAGTTATCGAACGCCTCACCCGCCGCTTGGGGCGCTTGGTTGACGATTTGTTATTTTTAGCCAGACAAGATAGCGGTATCGTGCAGCAGCAGTGGATTGAAGTTCCCCTCGATGCTTTGCTGATGGAGGTAATTGAAGAACAACAGGCGATCGCCACTACCCAAAATCTCTCTCTTTCTTTGGAAATTGTCGATCTGCCCAACGCTGACGACAACTTTACACTGTTGGGAGACTGGGATCAACTAGCCCGACTTTTTACCAATATCGTCAGCAACGCCGTGCAGTACACGCCCTCTGGAGGTCAAATTCAAGTAGAGTTGGATGTGGCAGCTAAAAACAAAAGAAATTCGCCGATGTTAAATCCAGCGCTGCAAATAAAAGTAACAGACACCGGCATCGGAATTTCCACAGAAGCCCTGCCACATTTATTCGATCGATTCTACCGCGCAGATCCCGCCCGCACCCACCGCAGCGCCGCCGGTTCCGGTTTAGGATTAGCCATCGCCAAAGCAATTGTCGAAAATCACCGCGGCCAAATCCGCATAGACAGCCAAGTTGATCGAGGTACCGCCGTTACCGTCACCCTCCCCGCCCACCAATCAGAACAATTCCGCCTTTAAAACTTCCCGTCTTCCTCTCTTCCTCTGCGCCCTCTGGGCCCTCTGCGGTTTAAAAAAAATCTACCCCTCAAACCCTTATTCTTCCTACCTCGCGCCCAAACCCAGCTATTAAAATTCATTTACGCCATAGATTAACATAAACGTTGTTGGAAAACCTCGATCGAACTTGTGAGGAGTTATTTATGTTTCGCCACAATCTACCGTTTAAAAAAATCAGCTTGCTAGTAGCCACCTGCGGAGGTTTACTCGTTAGTCTCGCAACACTTTCCCAAGCCGGCGGCCCCCCGCCCCAACAAGGAAAACCCGTTTCCCAACCCGCAGAGACTCCCTCAGAGACTCCCGCAGCCACTGAAGAACCCGTCAGTGAACCAACTCCGGCTGCGAGTCCGAGCCCCAGCGGGATGCCATCTACACCCACAGACGCGCCTCCCCGCTTCCCACTGCCCAGTGCGCGAGTTACGCCTGCCGAAGGCGGGATAGTAATTAAACTGGTGAATACCACCAATGCTGTCATCAATTATCAAATCGTAGGCGTTACCCAGCCGCGCACTCTCGGCGAACAATCGGAAATTTTGCTTCAAACCCTCCCAGTACCAATAACCCTCACTTACCAGCGCCCAGACGGCGGATTGGTGCTGGTTCGCCCCCAAGCAACCGCGATGCCGGGAATGTTGCAAGTCAGTTTCGGCGCGACAACTGAGGTTGCCGCTGATACAAAATCTCTGGAAATTCAGGAAGATGGGAGGGTATTTTTGAATTAGGTTAATTGGTTAATTGGTTGACGGTTGACTGTTGACGGTTGACGGTTGACTGTTACCATTCGTGTCAACTTAAGACTAAAATCCCTAATAAATATCGTTTATCGTTGAGTTTCGATGCCCCCTAATCCCCTTATTAAGGGGGGGATAAGAGTATTCTTACTTCCCCTCTAACTCCCATTAATAAAGCGGGAAGAGCATTCAAAATCCCCTTTCTTAAGGGGGATTTAGGAGCGTCGAAACTTCGATACAAACGAGATATTATACACAGGGTTTTAGTATTATGTTGACACCGATGGGCTGTTACTAATTCCCAATTTCCAATTCCAAATTCCCAGTTAACCGTCAATCGCCGAGTAACAAAGGAGGTAACTTAGTAAAAGGTAAATCCTCGTTGACGGCATCAATTTCTTCTTGTTCTCTTTCGTTGATTTGACCGATATAAGACTTAAGAATTTGCGCCAGACGGTTGTTATAAAATCGGTGCAAACTATAATTGGGCGTAGCTGGAAAGCCGCGCCGTTTTTTGTGCCGCCCGCCCGCACCGGGATCGAAGCTTTGGATGCCCCGATCGATCGCCCATTCGATCGGCGTATAGTAACAAGCATCGAAGTGCAAGCAGTCTATTTCCTGCAAACTGCCCCAATAACGCCCGTACAGCCGATCGCCCTTATACAAACAAAAAGACATACCCACCGGCTGTCTCTCATCTTCCTTGTCGTAGGCGGCTACAAATAAAACTCGATCGCGATAATTGTGGTGCAACTGTTCAAAAAATCGCTTAGTCAAATACTTGCTTCCCCACCAACCAAATTTGTCGCAAGTATTCTCATAAAAAGTATACATTTGAGCAAACATGGCTTGGGGAATTTCATCACCTGTCAGCGTTTTTATCAACAAACCAGCTTGATCGACTGCTTTGCGTTCGCGTTTGATATTGCGGCGCTGGTTGGCATTAAATGCGCCTAAATAATTGTCAAAATTTTGATAGCCTTGATTTTGCCAAATATAGCTGTGGTGCAGCCAACTGCTGAAACCCTGGCGTTCCATTCTTTCGCGCCATTCTGGATCGACATAAAGGAAATTGCAACCGGAGATATTGTGCCGATCGCAAAAATGGTCGATCGCGCTTACCATTACTCCAGTTAACTCGTCTTCATCTTCTCCCTCGGCAATCAAAAACCGATAGCCTTCAGCCGGAGTAAACGGCGTCATTCCCATCAATTTGGGATAATATTGAACACCCAAACGTTGAGCTAAATCCGCCCACTGATTATCGAATACAAATTCGCCGTAACTGTGACTTTTGACATAAAGTGGCGCGCAAGCAATCAACTGTTTGTCTCGCCAGACTGTTAAGTGATGCGGTAGCCAACCGGTTTTACCTGTCGCACTGCCCGATACTTCGAGATTGTTAAGCCAATCCCATTCCAGAAATGGAGTTTTTAGTGGCATCGCCAAGGTATCCCACGACACTTGCGGGATTTCGCCTATTTTGCTAATCCAGGCTACAGAATATTCAGGTTTTGGCTGTTTCAGCATAGGGAGATTTGTGCGTAGAGCGATCGAACTTCATTTAAGTTAATACAATCTCCCCTGCTTGTGTAATTACTCGCCACAGGCAAGATGCCTGTGCCACACAAGTGTTGTGGGGTGGGTTTCTAGCCCGCCACAGGCAAGATGCCTGTGCCACACAAGTGTTGTGGGGTGGGCTTCTAGCCCGCCCCGAATCTATAATGCAAAAACACCTCTTGTCCCACCTGTTTAACCGCCAAAAGCTCCAATTTCGGAGCTAAATCCGCCAAAAAACCCTCTCCCTCCACAGGTGTCGGTGCATCCGCCCCGCCCAAAATTAACGGGCACACCGTCAGCCAAAGTTCGTCTACCAAGCCTGCAGCTAGCACAGAGGCTACCAGTTTTCCCCCGCCCAGAATCGCCAAACGTTTGATACCGATAGTTTCTAGCTGTTGAAACGCATCAATCCAATCAATCTCTCCACCTACGGTTTTTGCATAGATGATTCGATCGAACATCGAAGGAAGAAGGAAGAAGGAAGAAGGAAGAGGGAAGAGGGAAGAAGGAAGAGGAGACGGCAATGCCGTTTCCCTACTGTCTTGCCCTGTCAGCAGCCAGCGAGGCACCGGTTGCTGGAAAAACCGCAAGTTTGGTTCAAATTGAGACGATCGCGAACATACAATTTGCACCGGTTGTGGGGGCTTCCCTTGCAGTTCCCTCTGTTTGACCAATTCCGGCGAAATCACTCTCATCGTCGTCCCATAAGCCTGTAAAGTGCCGTTGCCGAACAAAACCGCGTCACTTGCTGCTACTTGCTGTTCGAGGTGGGCTTTGTCGTTGGCAGAACCGAATCTCGCGGGCGATCGCACTGCATCTGCAATTTTACCGTCGGCACTAATCGCGAGTATTACTGTGGCGTGAGGTTCAGTCATGACTTATCAGAATTTCCCAGAACATTTAACTGTAGCAATTCACAACTATTTGTAAAGTTTGTTTTCAACTCGCTCCCACGGGTTTTATTTGACGGATAATGTGGGTTTATTTATTTTGCAACCCCAGCGATCGCCCTAGCAAAGTATTTACTTTTCTTTACAAACAGCAGATCAAAAAACGGCGCGACAGGTAAAAATTTCGTTGCAGACTTCAAATGCGTCGCGCGATCGACTAGAGTAAAAAAAATGGCTTTATCCGTTTATTCATCGCAAAGGAAACAAAGCTCATGGTTCAACGCGGTTCTACAGTTCGGATTCTCCGCAAAGAATCCTTCTGGTATCAAGAAGTGGGCACCGTTGCTACGGTAGACCAAAGCGGCATTAAATACCCAGTTATCGTTCGCTTTGACAAAGTAAATTATGCCGGCGTCAACACCAACAACTTCGCCCAAAGCGAATTAGTGGAAGTAGCAGCACCCAAAGCAAAAGCGAAAACAGGGACTCCAGTAGCTTCCGGTGGCAAACAAACCACGCTGGACGAGAAAACGCGGAAAACCGGCAGCGGTGGCGCCCCCCAGCAGCCGAAAACTTCAACCGACAGCAAACCCGGTGCCGAAGTGGCCGGCAGCGTCGAAGGTTCGCCAAATCAAGGAACAGAACAACGCTAATTGTGCCAGAACTGCCAGAAGTTGAAACTATTTGCCGGGGTTTGAATCAAGCAACCCTCGATCGAGAAATGTTGGGCGGCGACGTGTTGTTAAACAGCACGATCGCCCGCTCAATCTCTGCGACCGATTTTTTGACAAAAGTCAAAGGAAAGTCGATCGCCCGCTGGTACAGACGCGGCAAATACCTCCTGGCAGAACTATCTCAATTCCCAGAAGGAGAAAGAGAGAGGGGGAGAGGGGGAGAGGGGGAGAGTGGGAGAGTGGGAGAATTTCTTGCCCAAACTCCAAACTCTTCCCCAACGCCTTCTTTCTACCCCTCCCTTTTGCCTTCAAAAGCCGGCTGGTTGGGCGTTCACCTGCGGATGACGGGACAACTGCTGTGGGTGAACCGATCCGAACCCCTGCAAAAACACGCGCGAGTGCGACTGTTTTTTGAAGGAAACCAAGAATTGCGGTTTGTAGACCAGCGCACCTTCGGGCAAATGTGGTACGTGCCCGCAGAAACCGAGGTTTCGAGCACAGTCATCGGTCTGAAACTCTTAGGGCCCGAACCGTTTTCCGACGAGTTTACAACAGAATATTTGGCCCGCAAGCTGCACCGGCGGGCGCGACCCATAAAAACAGCTTTGCTAGACCAGGCCCTGATAGCTGGTTTGGGCAATATTTACGCAGACGAAACTTTGTTTTTGTCGGGAGTGATGCCCACAACTCTGTGCGCGGATTTGACCGCAGAGCAAATTGGGCGCATCCATACAGCTATTATTCAAGTTTTACAGAAGGCGATCGCATCCGGGGGCACCACTTTTAGCAATTTTCTCAACGTCCAAGGTGTCAACGGCAACTACGGCGGCGTAGCTTGGGTGTACAATCGCGCCGGTCAACCCTGCCGCACTTGCTCCACAACCATCGAACGTATAAAATTAGCAGGGCGATCGACTCATTTTTGCCCCATTTGTCAGAAATAGGAAGCAGTCAATGGATTTTAGGCTTTAGATTGTAGATTTTAGATGTACTCCACGAATCGCACTCCTTTATTCCTTAGTCAGCTTGCAGTGGACTTCGTTTGTTTAGTAGCGATTTCAATCGCCGAGTGACTTTCGAGCCAAATCTAGATTAAAATTTGTATAGTTTTTTAAACTAAACAAAGCAAGTTATGGCAATCAAGAAAGGCAGTATAGTTCGCGCTGTACGCGAAAAATTGGAAAACAGTCTAGAAGCCCAAGCCAGCGACCAGCGCTTTTCCTCCTATATATTTGAAACAAAGGGCGAAGTGATGGATGTTCGCGGCGACTATGCCTTCGTCAAATTTGGCAAAGTTCCCACCCCGAATATTTGGCTGCGGGTAGACCAACTCGAAGATTTTCAGTAACTCACCAAAACTAAACATCACTGTTCTTAATGTAGCGAAGGGTGCACACCGCGCACCTTTCCCAATTAAGTTGATTGCTAAAATCTAAAATCTAAAATCTAAAATCTAAAATCTAAAACCCAATGAATTCTCCATCCAACCGCGTATCAATTATTGGTGCAGGCAGAGTCGGCAGTACATTAGCCCAGCGAATTGCTGAGAAAAATCTGGCAGATGTAGTATTGCTAGATATTGTGGAGGGTTGGCCACAAGGTATTGCTTTGGATTTGATGGAAGCCAGGGGAGTGGAACGCCACGATCGCCAAATTATCGGTACAAATGATTATACAGATACGGCAAACTCAAATATCATAGTAATTGCGGCCGGAGTGCCGCGCAAACCCGGTATCAATCGGGAAGATTTAATTAAAATCAATGCTCGAATTGTCACCGAAGCCACAAAACAGGCGATCGAGCATTCTCCCGAAGCAATCTTAATCACAGTCACAAATCCCCTAGATATCATGACTTATTTAGCTTGGGAAGCTGCGGATTTGCCAAAACACCGAGTCATGGGGATGGGAGGAGTTCTCGACTCCGCCCGCTTTCAAACTTTTATTGCTATGGAATTGGGCGTTTCAAATGCTGAAGTCAATGCAACTGTCATCGGTTCTCATGGCGATTTGATGGTTCCTTTGCCCCGCTATTCTACTGTCAACGGTATTCCCATCAATCAACTTATGGATGCTGGGGCGATCGATCGAATCGTACAGCGGACTCGCCACGGCGGCGCAGAAATTGTAGAATTGATGAAGACTGGTAGTGCTTATTTTGCACCCGCATCTGCTGTCTGCTTGATGGTAGAATCTATTTTATTTAATCAGTCGCGACTCTTGCCTTGCTGCGTTTATTTGCACGGCGAATACGGCGTGCAAGATATCTTTTTAGGAGTGCCCTGCCGCCTGGGATATCAGGGAGTCGAACAAATAGTGGAACTCGAACTCAGCGATACTGAAAGAACAGCCTTTATCGAGTCGGGCAAATTAGTTGCCCAAAATATTGAGGAAGCGAAGGCAATACTGAAAACTGCTTCTTAAGCTGTCGAGTATTTAAATTACATATTGTCTGTTCCCCGTTTCCCGTTTCCTGTTCCCTTTCACCAAATTCTCACACCCTATTTAAATGCACAACAGCTTAAGCTTGTAGCAATTCGTCGATCGCAGCAGCCGATCGCTCGTCGCTTCAATATAATAATTTATACTGAGTATGACAGTGTGATCGCTCTTTCGTAAGTTGGCTTCGAGGATTTAAACCTCGCTTTGATAAATATTTTAATCATGCTTGTTATGCTGTATTTAACAAGCAGAAAATGGGTAGCAAAAAACTGATAGATAAACACAACATTGTACTATCAAAAATGTGGTAATAGAGCAAAAAATTGCAAAAGCAATTAATTTTTTTTCGCGACAATGGCATCGAAATTTCTCTAAAAATTTCAGCAATAATCTTCCATTTTTTCTTTACTAAACCAACCAGCAGTTGGTTTTGGGTGATCTCTCACTCGCCATAGTATAGCCTTTCTCAGTAACATGAGGTGCACGCTTGATAAGCGGGCATAGGGCATAGGCCTCCGTCGGCATAGGCATCCGTCGGCATAGGGTATACCTCACCAAGATTGAGAACTGCTATATGCCAGAACCACACGGTTCACTTTAGAGGTAGAAAGCGAAATGCGAGTTTATACGAAATTTATTCTTTTGGCGGTAATAATAAAAAGGTGACAATCGCAACCGAAGGCGAGCCAAAAAAATGTCAAAATTAGTCAGAGACACTGGGAGCATCTCATATTTGTAAAAACACTTCTTCTGGCTTCTTCCTTCTTCCTCTTTCCCCGCAGCAAGAGAGCCTCAAAACTCCAATTTCTACCTTGCCTGCTTTCATTGAGATGCTCCCGATACGCTCCTCCCGATCGCGCAATGGAACCGGGTTTCTTGTTTCCACTTTCGGAGTTTCCCTGAGTTAATTACGTTAATAAACCGGGTTTATGTGTAAGTTTTGTTAGCATTATTATCAATAATTGACAATTAATCAAGTAGCAAAATATGCCACTTTTTCAGTAAATATACGGGAGCTAAGATGGTCGATTGACCTCCAAATCTCGAAAAAATACGGAAATGCAGTGTGAGTAGCTGCTAAGTGCTAGCAGAAGGAGGAGAATAGGTTCTTTGCCTTTTTGAGTTACCAGGCTCAACTTGCAGAGCGCTATTGAGATGCCATCAACCTCGATACCAAAACGCAAAATAACTAAATAAAAAGCATTATGTTTCATGAATACCTGTATCACGAAGTCTGCAACCTGCGCGAGAAACTAGCTCACCTAGAAAGAGAAACGCAGTCTCAAACCTGGTTCAAAAAGCTGCAAGCGCTGATGGGAGTTATTAGCAAAATTCGTGAATCCCTAGACTTAGAAACAATATTCAAAATCACAGCCACCGAAGTTCGGCAACTCCTAAATGCCGATCGAGTCGCCGTCTACCGCTTTCTTCCCGAATCCGAATGGAATGAAGGCGAAGTAGTGTCCGAAGACGTACTGCCCCAATACAGCCCATCTTTGGGAGCAAGAGTCCGCGACTACTGTTTCGGCGAACAATTTGCCGCCAACTATGCCAAAGGATACGTTCAAGCAGTCACGGACATTTACAAAGCCCGGTTGAGTCCTTGTCACCTCAAAATCCTCAAGCGATTTCAAATCCGAGCCAACTTAGTCGTACCCCTACTGCAAGGGCAACACCTGTGGGGATTGCTGTGCATTCACTCCTGCGGTCAACCCCGCCAGTGGCAAGAAGACGAAATCGAATTTGCCAGACAAGTAGGCGACCATTTAGCAGTTGCCATCCACCAAGCCGAACTGCACTTGCAAACCCAGAGGCAAATAGCACAAATCGAAGCGGCACAGCAGAAACTCCGCGACAGCGAGCAAAAATATCACCAAATTCTCGATTCGATCGCCGATATGGTATTAGTCAAAGGCCCCAAATCCAAAATTGTTTGGGCAAATCAAGCATTCCGCGACTATTACGGCATGACTCAAGAGGAGCTTCAAGACATCGTAGACGCACCTTTCGCCGATACCGACAATACTCTCCAGTACATCAAAGATGACGCCTTCGTCTTTGAAACCGGACAGACTCTGCAAATTTCCGAAGAACCGGTGACGCGCTACGACGGAGAAGTGCGGCTGTTCAGCACTGTCAAAACACCGATCCGCAACGCAGACGGCCAAATCGTCATGACTGTCGGCGTCTCCCGCGATATGACGGAACGCAAAAAAGCAGAAGAAGCCGTCCAAGCCAGCGAAAGCAAATACCGCAGCCTGGTAGAAACCTCCCAAGACATGATTTGGTCGGTCGATGCCATCGGGCGCTACACCTTCGTCAACCCAGCAGTTAAGTACATCTACGGTTACGAACCAGAAGAAATGATCGGTCGGCCGTTCTCCGACTTTGTGACACCAGAACAAAGCCAGAAAGATTTAGAAGTTTTCGCCCGGTTGTTTGCCGGAGAATCACTTTTCCAGTACGAAACCACCCAAATCGCCAAAGACGGCAGCATGAAACATTTAATGTTTAACGCCCTTGCCCTCTACGACGAAACCGGAAACTTCCTCGGCACCACCGGTACAGCCACCGACATTACCGATCGCAAGCGCGCAGAAGCAGCCTTACAACACGCCAACGCAGAACTAGAGCGCAGAGTAGAAGCACGCACGGCCGAACTGCGCCAGACTTTTGCCGCCCTCACGGCCAGCGAAACCAAGTTTCGGACGATCGCGGCCACCATGCCCGGAGCTCTGTTCCAATTTTGCAACCGTGACGGAGTTTGGCGCATTGACTACATGAGCGATCGCATCGAATATATCAGTGGCGTCACAGCAGCAGAAATGATGCGAGACATGAATACATTCATTTCCCGCGTCCACCCTGAAGACTTGGAAAGCTACATCGCCTCCGTCAACGAAGCCGTAGAAAACCTCTCCCTGTGGCACTACGAAGGGCGGTTAGTCAAGCCCGACGGTGAGATTCGCTGGTGGCAGGGCGACTCCATGCCCACCCGCAGCGAGAACGGCGAAATCGTATTTTGCGGGGTATTATTCGACATTACCGATCGCAAAGTTGCCGAAACCGCCATCCGCAATAGCCAGCGGCAGCTACAAGAAGCCCAGAGACTCGCCCACGTCGGCAATTGGGAACTCGACGCAGCCACCGAAACCCTCACTTGGTCGGAAGAACTTTTTCGCATCTTCGGACTCGAACCGGCCCCCATCGCGCCCAACCTAGCCGAACAGGTCGCTCTGATTCATCCAGAAGATTTGGAATTGTGGCAAACTCAAGTGCAGCGGGGACTCGCAACAGGCATCCCTTTTGATTTTGACTTTCGCCTTTACCGTCCCGACGGCATCTTGCGACACGTGAACGCCGTGGGCCAAGCGGAAACCGATGTGAACGGCAAGGTGGTAAAACTGTTCGGTACGGTGATCGATATTACCGATCGCAAAGCCGCCGAAGCAGCACTGCGGCAAGCAGCAGTCGAGTTAGAAGACAGAGTGAGCGAGCGCACGGCCGAACTTTCCCAAGCAGTCACCCAATTAGAACAAGAAATTGGCGATCGCAAACAGGCAGAAGCAGCGCTGCAAGTTTCCGAGCAAAACCTGCGAACCATATTTAACAATGTCTACGATGCTATCTTCATTCACGATTTAGAAGGAAATATTCTCGATGTCAATAATCGAATGTTAGAAATGTACGGAGTGAGCCAGGAACAAGCAACAAAATTATCAACTAAAAATGACTATTCAAGTGGCGACAATCCCATTGAACAAATGGAAGAACTTTGGGAAAGAGTATTAGCCGGCGAAACAGGTCGCGTGGAATGGAAAGCAAGGCGTCCCAACGACCGTTCAACTTTTGATGCAGAAATTGCCCTGTCCCGAATTCATCTCAACGGCAATCTCAGGGTCATTGCCAACGTCCGAGATATTAGCGATCGCAAACAGGCAGAAGCAGAACTGCAACAGGCTCAACAGTTTATGGAATCTGTGCTCAACACCATACCCGTAGGAGTATTTGCCAAAGAAGCAGAAGACTTGCGATTTGTACTGTGGAACCCGGCGGCCCAAGAGTTGCTCGGTTTCAGTGAAGCAGAAGTTAGGGGCAAAAATGATTACGACTTTTTCCCCAGAGAACAAGCCGAGTTTTTTACCGCCAAAGACCGGGAAGCCCTCGCCAGCGGGCAAATTGTAGACATTCCCGAAGAACTGATTCAAACAAGAGAAGGCGATACTCGCATATTTCATACGAAGAAAACCGCAATACTCGATGCTGATGGCAAACCGCAATATCTATTAGCTGTCACCGAAGACATTACCGATCGCAAGCGGGGAGAAATTGCCTTGAGGCGATCGGAAGCCCGACTCAGACAGCAGGCCGATCGAGAAAAATTGCTCAACAGTCTCACCGCTCAAATTCGCAATTCCCTCGATTTCGACAGCATCATTGCTGTCGCCGTCCAAGAAATTCGCGCTTTCCTGCAGATCGATCGCTGCAATTTTGCCTGGTATCGTGGCGACGGGGAGGATGCTTTCTGGGAAATTATTAAAGAATCTCGCCTCCCCGAACTTCCCGATTTAATAGGTTGCTATCAAGCTTCCGACTTAGGTTCTATGGGAGAAAAACTCTTGCATATGGAAATGCTGCTGGTGGATGATGTCGAAACAGTGCCAGATCATGTTTGGAGAAAGTCTCTTAACTCTCTGGGCTACCGATCTGTGTTGGCAATTCCGATACAGGCACTTTCGGGAGTAGTGAGCGTTGTTACCTGCGCCCACTCCGCTGCTGTGCGACCCTGGAGTGAGGGCGAAGTAGAATTATTGCAAGCAGTTACAGTTCAATTGGCGATCGCTCTCAACCAAGCCGATCTTTACGCCCAAACTCGCAATAAAGCTCGCGAATTAGAGAAAACTTTGCAGAAATTAACCAGCACTCAATCGCAGTTAATTCAAAATGAAAAAATGTCAAGTCTCGGTCAACTTGTGGCAGGAGTCGCCCACGAAATTAACAACCCAGTTAACTTTATTTACGGCAATCTCAGCCACGCCAACGACTATACCCAAGACTTGCTACACCTGATCGAACTTTACCAAAACTACTATCCCGATCCAGTCGCGGAAATTCAAGAGGAAGTAGACAATATTGAACTCGACTTTCTGATGAAAGACTTGCCAAAGTTGCTTTCTTCAATGAAAGTCGGTGCAGACAGAATTCAACAAATTGTTGCTTCTCTCCGCACATTTTCCCGCATGGACGAAGCCGAAATGAAAGCCGTCAACATCCACGAGGGCATAGATAGCACCCTGATGATTTTGCAGCACCGGCTCAAAGCTAAACACAATCATCCCGAAATTGAGGTGATTAAAGAATACGCTCAACTGCCCTTAGTAGAATGTTATGCCGGACAGTTAAATCAAGTATTTATGAACATCTTGAGCAATGCTTTGGATGCTTTGGAAGAACGGGATCTGCGCCGTTCTGCTGAGGAAATGCGGCAAAAGCCCAGCAACATCCGCATCCGCACTGAAATATCGCCAGCGGGCAAAGTAATCATTCGGATTGCTGACAACGGGCCGGGAATACCGGAGACTGTCGGCACTCGGCTTTTTGACCCGTTTTTTACCACTAAACCTGTCGGTAAAGGCACTGGGATGGGCTTGTCAATTAGCTATCAAATTGTTACAGACAGACACAACGGGTCGCTGAAATGCACTTCTTCGCCGGGACAGGGTACAGAATTGGCGATCGAGATTCCCCTCAAAGCTAATTGTTAATAGGGAATTGGTAAGTTGTAATTGGCAATTGGCAATTGCGAAAGCGTTACTGTGCGTCAGTTGTGTAATTTTAAACCAGATAAAATCCGGTAGCATAGTCGGGCGTAAAATCCACTCAATACTCAACAATCACGGACGCTACAAGCGGAATTGAACTCATACCAATTTACTATGAAGCTGCATTTAATATAACGCTAAGGATATAGTTCCCACCAAAAAGACATCAGCCTCATTTAGTGTATCTTCATAGTGAATTGGTATCACTCATCTGCGTTAATCTGTGTTAATCTGCCCTCATCTGCGGTTTAAAAAAGAGAATGTATTAACCGCCGATGACAAGGGATTAAGGCGGATTCACACAGAGGAAGAATTCCGATCCTAACAGATGTGATATCATCACCTAAAATCTAATTTGGATGCACCATTTATTCCCTGGTGCATCAGTTTTGAGATTAGGAGTTTGTAGCAAAAATGTCTTCACGGGGTGAGGCACCCTTTACCAATCTGTACCTCAATCAGTCCATAATTGCTATATTACCCAGATTTATCAAGATTTCTGTCACGGCAGAACTTTCCAAAGGTTTAGAAAACCAATATCCCTGAGCTAATTCGCAGTCGAGTTCTCGAAGCTGTGCTAACTGTTCGGCTGTCTCTACACCTTCGGCGATCGCATTTAATCCCAAATTGTGAGCCAAAGTTACGATCGCCCGCACAATCTGCAAAGGCTGACCCCCGTGGTCACCGTTTTCGACAGCCCCCAAGCGGCTCACAAAAGATCGATCGATCTTCAGTGTATCCAGCGGAAAACGGTGCAAGTAACTCAAAGACGAATAGCCAGTACCGAAATCGTCGATCGACAATCGAATATTTCTACCTTTTAATTCGGCTAGCACAATATTGGCTTTCTTGACATTTTCCACGATCGCACTTTCAGTAATCTCCAATTTTAAACAGCTCGGATCGCAGCCAGTTTCTGCTAAAATCTCATCGATTTCCTCGATTAAATTCGGCATACCTAACTGTTTAGGAGAGAGATTGACGCTCATTGTTAATTGCGAAGGAGCAATAATTGGTAATTTAAAATTTGGAATTGGTACCTGGGAAGTTGTACTGAACGTAGCCGAAGAGTTGGTAATTGGGAATTGGGAATTGGTAATAGATGAGTGGAAATCGCTAATCGGGAATTGGTAACTGGGAATTGGTAATTTTTTACTGATTCTTTCTTCCCTGTGACCGATACTGGGGGTACGGTCAGTAAAAGTTCCGTGTTCCTCATGCCCTGTATCTGTTACATCACTAAACTCCCCTACATTGCCCGTTGCCATCTTCCCTGTTGTTACCCTGAGCGAAATCGAAGCGCCTTCTTCCTTCTTGTTACCCTCAGCGACTTGCCCTGAGTGCAGCCGAAGCGAGTCGAAGGGCATTGTTCCAACTTCCATTGGACTTCTTCCCTGTTGCTCGGTTAACATTTCTTGCCAAATCCGCAATTGCTGACAAGCTTCCCGCAACACCCAGGCTCCCAGAGGCACGATCAAACCTGTTTCTTCAGCTACAGGGATAAAAGTAGACGGCGGAACTAGACCCCGAACAGGGTGGTGCCAGCGCACCAAGGCCTCAAAACCTTCGAGCGCACCGCTGGCGATCGAAACAATCGGTTGGTAGTGCACAATAAAGTGCGAACGTTGATCCTTGCTCTCTCCTAATTCCTCCTTGCCCAAAATAGCCAACCGCAGGTCAGTTTCTAACTGCAACAGCGACATAGTTTGGTCGTGCATTGCCAAATTAAACACTTCGTGACGGGCCTTACCCAAAGCTTTAGCGCGGTACATAGCGATGTCAGCATCGCGTAGGAATTCTTCCGGGTGAGTGTACTGATTCGATTCGCCACTGGCGGTGACTTCGCCTCGACTGAAAACAATGCCAATGCTAGCGGTGGTAAATACTTCGTGCCCTTCGAGATGAAACGGCTTCGTCAGTTCTTTTTGGATCTTTTTAGCTGCGAGGGTGGCGTCGCTGAGGCTCTGAATGTGATCTAGCAGGATGGTGAATTCGTCTCCCCCCAGTCGGGCGACGGTATCAGAAACCCGGACGCAGGTTTGCAGTCGCTGGGCGAGGGCGATTAGCAGTTTGTCTCCTAAAACGTGTCCTAAAGAATCATTAACTACTTTGAAGCGGTCTAAATCTAGGAAAAGTAAACCAAATTTGTAATCGGGGGACTGATTGGATCGGCGGATGGCTTGTCCTAGCCTGTCGATGAACAAAACCCGGTTGGGCAAACCCGTCAGCGCATCGTGAAAAGCGCCGTGCAGCAGTTGCCGTTCTACTCGCTTGCGCTCGGTGACATCTCGGATAATAATCTGGCCGGCCGTCGAGCCTTGATAAATAGCGGGGATGCCGGCCATTTCAACGTCTATTATTTGTCCGTCGAGCCGCATCAGTTTTTGTTCGGCAAGGTCGAGTGGCTGATTTTCTATCTCGACTAGCCGAATGCGCTCTGTGGCTATTTGCACATAGTTTGGATGGACGAAATGCAATATGGGAAAGCCAATCAGCGCTTCGGGAGAACTCGCACCGAGGAGTTTTGCGCCGGCAGCATTGATGTAGGCGATTTTCCCTTGACTGTGAACGGCGATCGCTTCGGGAGATAGTTCTACTAAACGGCGATAGCGTTCTTCACTTTCTTTGAGAGATACTATCAATTCGCATCGCTCTTTTTCAGCTTGCTGGCGTTCGACTTCCATTTGGTGAACCGCCAGAATTTTACCAATACTTTGAGCCATCAATTCTATAATTTCTATTTCCTCGTACTTGAACTTTCTTTTTTTTATTTCTGGCGAACTAAAACTTAACGTACCGTAAGTTTGATTGTTAACAAATATCGGCGTTCCGATGTAAGATTCCGACTGGCAGTTCCGATAAGCCGGATGTTCGCGCATCTCAATATCTGCTCCTATATGAGAATACGCAACTGTTTTGTTAAGTTTAATGACTGCGGCGCAGTAAGTATCGCCGAGGTTCAATTCTAAGCCTCGCACGAAGTATTCTAAATCGCTTTTCGCTGCTCGAACAATAAAAGTCTCGTTGTCAACTTCAGCCATGATGCCCATAGAAAGTCCAAACATCAAACAGCCCGCTGTTAGATAATCGTCAACCCGTTCTTCAAAGTTTTGATAATGATAAGTTGTAATCCGGTGCAAGTGTTTGAGATTAGCGCTAAAAGCTGCTAAAGCTTGAGAATTTAAAAATAATTCTTCTTCCGAACGCTGGCGGTCGGTAATGTCTGTTTGCACTCCAATAAAGTGGGTTAAGTGTCGCCGCGAGTTGTAAACCGGAGCGATCGACAGTTCGTGCCAAAAAGGGGTGCCGTCTTTCCGAAAGTTGCGTAATATAACTTGAGATTCTCTGCCTTCTTCAATCGCAATTCGCAATTCTTTGGCAGCGGGGCTGTCAGTGTCTGTACCCTGCAAAAAGCGGCAATTTTTGCCCATTAACTCGTCTCTGCTATAACCCGTAATCCGCTCAAAACTGGGATTGACATAAATAATCGGATTATCTGCAACGGTTGCGTCGGTGATTGCAATGCCGTTGCTGCAACTTTCGATCGCCCGTTCCATCATTTGTAAGCGCTCTTGCGATATAATTCGCTCGATCGCCGCAGCTAACACGTTGGCGATCGCTTCTACAAAATAAACGTCATCTTGACTGAAAACCCGCCCTTGACTGGTATGAACTCCCAAAATACCCCAGGCAGGGGAGGATGAACTGTTCGCTGGTTCTGCTTGTCCCCAGTTCCTCCCCAGTCCCCGATTGCCGGGAATAATTACAGTGACGCCGCTGACTGCCCGATGGTTATGCAGTAGCGGCAACTCGCTAAAGCGCGTTTCCACCCGCAAATCTTCGACGATCGTTGGTTCGCCCACTAGCAATGTGTAACCTGCTTGCGATCGGGCAGAAGCGGCAACAGTAGCGCTGCCGACGAGGCCCGGCTGCCAGCCAACCCCCGCTCGCAGCATAAAAGCATGACCAGAGGGCAACAGTTCTAACACCTGGCAATAATCAACGTCCAGGGTTTGAGCAATTAAAACCGCAGCTTTGTCCATCAGTGCGGACAAATCTGTTTCGGCCAGGGCCTGCTGCCCCAAGTAAGCGACGGCCGCTTGCTGGCGGGCCCGCGAGTGGATTGACGTGAGCAATTCTTGCTCCTTGGCGGCCACTCGCTTCCGATCCGTAATGTCGGTGAACACCGACAGAACAGCTTTCCCCGACACCAATGTCAGATACCGCATCGATACACTCGCCCAAAACAGGGTGCCGTCAGCTTTTTTAAGCCGGACTTCTGTCTCGCGGACGTGTCCGTTGCGGGCGAGCCGCAACAGCAATTCCTGGCGCTCTGCAGGTTTGTGGTAGAGCATTTCAGCTTTGTGGCGGTCGATCGACTTAAATCCTGTGAACCCGAAAGCCTGACGACATAAATCGTTACTATAAAGAATTGTGCCATCCGCCAGACTGCTGACGATCAGGGGTATGGGCATCGAGTTGGCGATCGTCAGCAGTAATTCTTTGGTTCCTTGCAGCTCTTTGTATAAGTCTGGCTTGGAGGCCCAGCCGTGACAGTTTTCAGAGTTTTCAGGGATAAAACTTTCCATTTTTTAATCGATCCATTAGCAGGACAACTTTTTTAAACTTGTGGTCAATCAATACTGCGGACGGTTTTTAATTAGCATTCGTAGAATAAAAGTTTCAAGTCGATTCGCCAATGGAGCTACCAACGGAAAATCAAGGGTTTCAAACTACGAACTAAAAACAGTCCAGATTATTGGTAAATGACGATTTCAGATGCAGAGGAGGATCTACAGTAGCCCACAACACATTAATCTTAACCAGAACTATGCAACTGAAGGCCCCTAAACTGCTCGGCTGAAGTTTGATACGCTGCTCTCCCGTTAAAGACCACATCTGTCTTTGGTATGAAAATCTACTGTTTTTAAAGTTGCGTTAAGTTTTTATAAGAGCGAGGTACTTTACCCAATGTGCAGCGGAAGCTCCTAATCTAAAAAGTAAAGTCACCTACAAACAACCACCGAATACTATCCGAGGAGAGAGGAGAAATGCTTGAATCTTACCGCCGTACCGCTGCCGAACGGGCCCATGAGGGAATTCCACCGCTGCCGCTAGACGCCCAGCAAACGTCGGAACTGTGTGAACTGCTGAAAAATCCGCCGGCTGGAGAAGAAGAAACCTTAATAGAATTATTGCGCGATCGCGTCCCGCCCGGAGTAGACAGCGCCGCCTACGTCAAAGCTGGTTTTTTAACTGGCATTGCTAAAGGCGAAATCCACAGCCCCCTAATTGCTCCCAAATGGGCAGTTTACCTGCTGGGGACAATGATGGGCGGTTACAACGTCCAATCTTTAATCGATTTGCTCAACCCCACTGCCGAAATCGCCATTCCCGCCACCGCCGCCCGGGCACTGAGCAAAACGTTGTTAGTATTCGACGCTTTCCACGACGTTATAGCTTTGTCTGATACCAATCCCTACGCCAAGCAGGTAGTCGATTCTTGGGCGGATGCCGAGTGGTTTACAGGCCGTCCTGTATTGCCAGAAGCGATTACCGTTACAGTCTTCAAAGTTCCTGGAGAAACCAATACTGACGACTTGTCGCCTGCACCTCATGCTACCACGCGGCCGGACATTCCCCTACACGCTTTGGCGATGCTGGAAAGTAAGATGCCTGGGGCTTTACAAACCATTGCAGAATTGAAGCAAAAAGGTCATCCCGTAGCCTATGTTGGTGATGTTGTCGGTACGGGTTCGTCACGGAAATCGGCGATTAATTCCGTGCTCTGGCACATTGGCAATGATATTCCGTTTGTGCCGAACAAACGCAGTGGCGGTTATATTTTAGGAGGTGCGATCGCCCCGATATTCTTCAATACCGCTGAAGATTCCGGTGCATTGCCGATCGAATGCGATGTCTCCAAAATGGAAACAGGAATGGTAATTACCATCCATCCCTACAAAGGCGAAATCACCAACGAAGCCGGAGAAATTATCTCCACATTCACCCTCAAACCTGACACAATTCTAGACGAAGTTCGCGCAGGTGGCCGAATTCCGCTATTAATTGGACGCACTTTAACCGACAAAACCCGCGCAGCTTTAGGACTAGCACCTAGCACTATTTTTACCCGTCCTACAATCCCAGTAGATACGGGCAAAGGCTTCACTTTAGCACAAAAAATGGTAGGCAAAGCTTGCGGTTTGTCAGGCGTTCGTCCCGGTACATCTTGCGAACCAGTAATGACAACAGTCGGCTCGCAAGATACCACCGGACCAATGACTCGGGACGAATTGAAAGAACTTGCTTGTTTGGGATTTAGCGCTGATTTGGTTATTCAAAGTTTCTGCCACACCGCCGCTTATCCAAAACCAGTTGATGTCAAAACTCACCATGAATTGCCCGATTTCATGGCAGAGCGCGCCGGCATAGCTTTGCGGCCGGGAGACGGCATTATTCACTCTTGGCTGAACCGAATGTTATTGCCAGATACAGTGGGAACTGGCGGCGATTCTCACACTCGTTTTCCCCTGGGAATTTCCTTTCCTGCAGGTTCGGGATTGGTGGCATTTGCTGCTGCCTTGGGCGTCATGCCTTTGGATATGCCGGAATCGGTATTAGTGCGGTTTAAAGGCGAATTGCAGCCGGGAGTAACGCTGCGGGATGTTGTGAATGCAATTCCCTATGTGGCAATTCAAAAAGGTTTGCTGACAGTCTCGAAACAGAACAAGAAAAACATCTTTTCTGGACGGATTATGGAGATTGAAGGTTTGCCCGATTTGAAGGTAGAGCAGGCTTTTGAATTGACCGATGCGTCGGCCGAGCGTTCTTGCGCCGGATGCACGATTAAATTGAGCGTGGAGACTGTTTCCGAGTACATTCGCTCCAATGTCGCGCTGCTGAAAAATATGGTGGCGCGGGGCTATCAAGATGCGCGGACGATGATGCGCCGGGTGGCGAAGATGGAGGAATGGCTGGCTAATCCGGTGCTGATGGAGGCGGATGCTGATGCGGAATACGTTGAAATCATCGAAATCGATCTGAACGAGATTAAAGAGCCAATTGTGGCTGCTCCGAATGACCCGGATAATGTTAAGTTGTTGAGTGAGGTTGCGGGCGATCGGGTTGACGAAGTATTTGTCGGTTCTTGCATGACAAATATCGGTCACTACCGCGCCACTGCGAAGGTGTTGGAAGGTGCAGGAGAGGTGAAAACTCGCCTGTGGATTTGTCCCCCAACTCGCATGGATGAACAGCAACTCAAAGAAGAAGGTTATTACAGCATTTTTGGAGCCGCTGGAGCGCGTACAGAAATGCCCGGTTGCAGTCTTTGTATGGGCAATCAAGCGCGGGTTAAAGATGCGACAACGGTTTTTTCCACTTCTACTCGTAACTTTAACAACCGCATGGGTAAAGATGCACAAGTTTATCTCGGTTCAGCAGAATTGGCGGCCGTTTGTTCGCTGTTAGGTCGCATTCCTACAGTCCAAGAATACAATGACATTGTGTCGAAGAGAATCGATCCTTTTGCTAGTGATTTGTATCGCTATTTGAATTTCGATCAAATTGCTGGTTTTGAGGATGAAGGCAGAGTCATTGCTTTGGAAGATATGCCTCGAATTGAGGATCTTTTGGGGATTCCCGATGGTGTATTGAGCAAGTAAAAAGTGTGGCGGGCAATTGCCCGCCCTTTGTTTATAATTGGAGTAAACGAGAGAAAGGAAAAAAGTAATTATGTCAGAACAAGTTTTAAGCAGCGAAAGCCAAGGGACAGTAAAGTCCGCGCCCGAAACTCCTATGGTTGAAGACAAAGAAAGCGATCGCCCCTTAAGCCAGCCGATCGCGGAATTTCTCCGCGTAATTCAGCAAACTCCCAGAGAATATTGGCCGAATTTACTTCAGATGATGCGCTTATTTATGGAAACGGTGACAGTAAAGCCCGTATTGTCCGAGCCTCCCCAGGCATCTGAGAAAATAGACATTACTAAACTGTCGCTGGAGGAACGGATACAAAGAAATCAAGGTGCAATTGAATTATTGCGATCGTGGCGAGAAGAGGATGACGAACAAGAGCAAAAAGAAACTGCGGAATATCTAGAACAAGTGATAAATGAAGATCGGATGTCTAATCGACCCTTGTTTCAATGAGCAGAATAATTATTTTGGATTCTGGCCCATTAGGGATGGTAACAAACCCTCAAGCCAAACCTCCTTATTTGGAATGCCAACTTTGGCTAGACTCCTTACTACAAAATGGCGAAATGGTAATCCTGCCTGAACTTGCTGACTATGAGGTGCGGCGAGAATTGATTAGAGCGGGAAAAGAGAGAGGTATCAGAAAACTTGACCTATTCAAGAATGTCCTTACCTACCGTCCTTTGACTACAGAAGTAATGCTTCTAGCGGCTCAGTTGTGGGCGCAAGCGAGAATGAGAGGAAGACCAACCGCAGAAGCCAATGCACTTGACGGGGATGTGATTTTGGCGGCTCAAGCAATATTGGAGGCAAGTGAAGGAAATCAGGTGGTAATTGCTACAACAAATGTGGGGCATTTGTCGCAATTTGTTGATGCTCGCGAGTGGCGACTAATTCAGTAATCTTTAAATCGATCGCACTTAGCCAATCCCTGCTATACTTTGAACTACAGATATTTTTACAAACACCGTTGGCGAGATAAACAGGATGGTGGACACAGTGGACACAAGCGAAAAAATTGACGATCGCACACAAACCCGCTACTGGGGCCAAGTGACAGTCATAGACGCGGGCGATCGTTATAAGATCAATCGCATTGAAGTCAAGCCGGGGCATCACATCAGCACCCAAATGCACTATCACCGCAGCGAGCACTGGGTTGTCGTCTCTGGTACCGCTAAAGTTATCTGCGACGACAAAGAGACGATTCTCATGCAGAAACAGTCAACCTACGTTCCCATGAATACTGCTCACCGCGTAGAAAATCCAGGCGTTATTCCCCTGGTGATGATTGAAATCCAAAATGGTGAATACCTCGGCGATGATGACATTATCCGCTTCGCCCAAGATGCTCACGAGGCAGATTGATCGTAGATACAAATATGAAGCAATCGCAGACGCCAGGGAAAAGCTTCCGCACACCGAAGAATGACCTACGCTACGCAGCGACCGGAAACAAGATAAATCCTACAATTAAAAATTTAGGGGCAATTTCAGAATTGCCCCTACCTTATTATATTAACTTTGTTAAGCACCAGAATTTGATATAGCAAGTGGCGATCGTCCTACGGCAAAGAAGCGTTTTTCAAATCTACATTTGCCATATTGGCATTCTTTAAATTAGCACCTGTCAAGTCCGAACCGTTCAAATTTGCACCGTTCAAATTTGCATTGGTCAAATTTGCATCCCGCAAGTTGACTCCCTGTACGTCTATTCCCGCCAAACTTCCCCCTCTGAGGCTGACATTAGCTAAATTCGCTACAGACTGGCGAGCATTTCTCAGGTTCGCACCCGCCAAATTGGCGCTTTCTAAATTAGCGCCGATTAAATTAGCGCTGGTGAGGTTGGTATTTTTCAAAGTGGCAATCACTAAACCCGCCAGACTCAGATTAGCGCGGCTCAAATCAGCACCCTCCAAATTAGCCCCGTGCATTTTAGCCCCAATTAAACTCGCACCTTGCAATTTAGCTTGTGTCAGATTTGCTTCGTTCAGCTTGGCTTCGTCCAAATTTGCACCGTTCAAATTTGCACCTCTGAGATTCGCACCGCTCAAATCTGCCCCGCTCAGATCCATACCAGCAAGCTGCGCTCCTGTCAAGTCACATTGGCTACATTTTTTAGTTTCTAATAGTTGCTTGACGTGGGATACGTTTTCTGCCTTTACTCCCGATGCCAAACCCATCGCAATCAGCAGCCCTGTTGTTGTTAAAATTCCAAGTTTCATATACCCACCCTCAGCAATATCTCTCTTTTAATAATATCCCACATCATTAAAGAGGTTAGGGTGATCAGTCTCTTTGATAAACTGTGACAATCATCACCCTATTGTGCACAAACTATGCAATAATTATTGACGTTTCAACTCCTAGAAATTCTTGTAAAGAATTATTGCTTTTTCAGGAACCAAAAAGGAAAAGATTGCGTCGGTTCGAGACGGACGCCGGTAATGCTGTTCTGAGCAAAAGTATAGTCCTTATCTTGCCAAAGAGGGATGAAAGGTACATCTTGACCCAGTATGTCTTGAATTTCGCCAAATAGGGCTTTGCGGGTTTCAGGGTTTGTTTCTTTGCGCTCCTTGTCGATCAGTTGATTTACCCGATCGCTATAATAAAACGAACCCTGACTTTGACTTTGACCCTTGGAGCAGCCCCCCGCCTCGGAACCTGTCGCACAATCTAAAAACGGGTGGATGTAATTGTCAGCGTCAAAAAAGTCGGCGGACCAATCCACTAAAACCGCAGGATAAATTCCCTTCTCTATGTTTTGGAACAAAGTCGGAGATTCCACGCTGTTAATTTCTACCTTCATTATCCCGTCCATTTTGAGTTTAGCTTGCGCCTCCATCATGCTCACCACTAAAGCTCGTTTTGTGGAAGCCGAAGCATACCAAATTGGCAGAACGAAAGGATTGGTGGCCGAGTATCCCGCTTTCGTTAAAAGTTCCTTAGCCTTTGTAGTGTTGGCATCACCGTAGAGTTCTTTAAAAACTGGTTTTTGAACGTCGAAGTTTGTGGGAATCAGACTGTAAAGCGGTTGTGCTTGTCCCCGCAGTACGCGCTCGTTAATCACCGGGCGATCCATCACTGCTGCGATAGCCTGTCTGACTTCTAACTTGTCCAGCGGTTTAGACTTGGTATTCAGCGTTATGTAATTAACCGTACTGCTTTCCCCCGCGATTTCCTGCCATTTCCCTTTTTTTGCTCCCTCGTCCAAGCTTTGAACTTGGTCTGCATCCAGAGACAAATAAGCCACATCAACGGCACCAGTCTGAAAAGTATTGAACAAATTTGACGAACTAGAAAGCAGCAAAATGTCAATTCCTTGATTAACCGGCTTTTCCCCCCAATACTTTTCAAACACGTCAAACTTGAGAGAATCGCTGCCGTACTTGGCCAGCTTGTAACGTCCAGTTCCCACGAACGTATCGGGTTTAAATTTACCCTGTCCAATCTCGTATGCTTTCGGAGAAACAGCACACATACCGGAAAATGTCAACAGGGAAGGAAAAGCAGAAAAAGGCTTTTTGAGTTGAAAAGTTAATTCGTATTCGCCCGTGGCTTTTACCGATTCTACTGCATCGCTCAACAACATAGCCGGACTGCCACCATTTTTGATAAACCGCTGCAAGGAAAATTCCATTGCTGCGGCGTTAAACGGTGTGTCGTCGTGAAAAATAACTCCTTGACGCAAGGGGATTGTATATGTCAATCCGTCTTGGCTAACTTTTGGCATTGCTGTCGCTAAATGCGGGATTAACTTTGTAGTTCCAGACTCGTAGGTGTAGAGAGTGTCGCCCAAATTTCGCAGCAATTGTCCTGATAAGGTTTCGTAACCGTCCGCAGGATCGATCGTCCGCAATTTCAAGGTTGTGCCAATAGTAACGCGGTTATTAGCATTTTCGCCGCTCGCAGTCACCGATCGACGTGATCCCTGTCCGCAACTTGCAGTTAACAAGCAGCACAGACAGAACAGAGCTATAGCTTTAATCACTGAAGGTTTTATAAATATTTTAGGCTGCAGCTTGTTGATTCTCATCGTCTTTTTTTGACACTCCAAATTACTGATTATATTATCAGGACTTACGCACTCTTAGACTAGAAACCGGATTTATTGATAGATTCTCCTTTAATGCAAATATCGCTGCCTAACCAGAGCAACTTAAAAGCTTGGTGATGTTCGATCGGCTTGAACTCGATCGCATCAATCCTTAGAGCTTGCTGGGCGATGACTGTTATTGCTAAGAAGCGCGGCGATCGTCTTAATTAATTTATCCGGTTCGATCGGCTTTGCCAGATGTCGGTGAAATCCAGCTTGCAAAGCTTGCTGTTGATTAAACTCACCCGCATAGGCAGTCAGGGCGATCGCGGGAATCTGCCCACCCCGTTCTGGCGGCAGGGCTCGCACTTGCCGCAACAGCATATAGCCATCCATCCCCGGCATTCCAATGTCGCTCAAAAGGACATCTGGCTGGAAATTAGTCAACGCTGTGACGGCTTCTTGAGGGACAGCAACAGTCAGTACCTCTGCACCTGCATCTTCTAGCAAAAAGGAAATCAACTCTCGCATATCCGGCTCATCATCTACCACAAGTATCCGCATCCCGGATAACGGTTCCTCCGCAGTCGATCGTTCCGAAAGTCTTGCAAGAGAGTTTTCTTGTCTTACCTTCCCTGATAGAGGCAGTCTTACGGTAAAGGTTGCCCCTAACCCTTCACCCTGGCTCTGGGCCCCAACGGTACCGCCGTGAAGTTCCACTAGATGCCGCACGATCGCCAGCCCCAATCCCAAGCCACCAAAGTTGCGGGTTGTAGCGCCATCTTTTTGCCGGAAGTAGTCAAACACGTAGGGTAAAAACTCCCGTGCGATGCCAATCCCTGTATCAGCCACAGTAATTTGAGCGTGATTGCCAACACGAGTCAAATTCACCTCAACGCGCCCCCCGGTTGAGGTGAATTTGACCGCATTGGAAACAAGATTCCAGACAATTTGCTGCAAACGGCCCGAATCCCCCAAAATCTGTCCAATCTGAGGATCTAACGCAGTCCGAATATCAATGGATTTAGCAACAGCAGCCAAATTAACAGTTTCGATCGCCGATTCCACAGTTAAAGCTAAATCGACTGGACGAATATTAAGACTGAGCTTGCCTTGGAGAATTTTCGAGACATCAAGTAAATCTTCAATCAATTCAGTTTGCAGCTTGGCATTGCGTTCGATCGTCGCTAACGCCTGTGCAGTTTTGGCCGCATCCAGCTTGCCAGTTTGCAGCAGCTTTGTCCACCCCAGGATGGGATTGAGGGGCGATCGCAATTCATGGGATAGTACCGCTAAAAACTCATCCTTGATCCGATTTGCCTGTCTTAGCTGTTCCGCTTGCTGCTGGAGTGAATCGTTCAGATTTGCCCGTTCCAGAGCGATCGCGATTTGGTCACAGGTCGATCGCAGCAGATCGATTTCAGCAGGCGTAAAGTCCGTCCGAGTCAAACTGCCAAATGAGAGCGTTCCTAATAACCGCCCTTGAGCGATTAACGGTTGACCCGCGTAAGCCGTGAGGCCCATTTCACAGACGGCTTTAGCATTCGGATGAGTGGAAAGTTGGGCTTGATTAAAGACAACTTGCTGCTGCGTTTGGGCAACCAGTCCACAGAGATATTCCCCTAATTCGATCCATGCCATCGCCTGCGCTGTTTCTTCAGAGATGCCATCGTAGTTTCTCAAATGCAGCATCGGGTGGTTGTCTTTTTCTTCCACCATGAAGTTGTAGTAACAGTGCAGATCGAGTTGCACTGCAAGTTTGCGGAATAGCGCGTGCATCAACGCCAGAGGCTGTTCTGTATTCAATAGATCGCGGGTAGTTTCATACAGCAATTGCAGTCGCTCACTTGCTTCCCGTTGTGCGGTCTTGTCCTGCATGATTTTGACAAATCCCTGCAAAGAATTCGCTTCATTAAGCAGGGGCATCATCAATCCACTCGCCCAAAAGTGATTCCCATCTTTGCGAACGTGCCAGCGTTCGTCTTCGGCCCGTCCTTGCAGTAGAGCCGTTTGCCTCTGGTACTCGGCTTGTCCTTGTTCGTTATCTGCAGGTGTGAAAATCATCCGACTCGAGCAACCAATTGCTTCTGTCTCGGTATAGCCCAACAGCCGTTCTGCCCCTGAGTTCCAACTGGCAATGATGCCGTTAAGGTCGAGGGTGAAGATGGCATAATCTTTGGCGCTTTCAAAGATCAGACGGAGGCGGGATTCACTCTCGCGCAAGGCTTCCTCAGCTTGTTTGTGGTCTTCAATATCAACACAGGAGCCGATGTAGCCCAAGAACTCACCTTCCAATCCGTAACGAGGAACAGCTTCATCCATCACCCAACGGTATATGCCATCAAAGCGTTTCAAACGATATTCCATCTTGAACGGTTGACGGGCATCAAAGCTAGTCACATAGGTGTCTAAACACCGATCGAGGTCGTCGGGGTGGACTCCTTCTGCCCAGCCATTACCCCTTTCTTGCTCGATCGTCCGTCCGGTAAAGTTGAGCCACGGGAGGTTGAAGTAATAACAGAGTTTATCGGTGCCCGACATCCAAATCAGCACAGGGGCGGCATCTGCCATCAGCCGGAACCTTGCCTCACTCTCCCGTAGTGTGGCTTCGGCTTGTTTGCGCTCGGTGATATCGTTGACCAGTGCTACAAACCCTTCAACTTTTCCCTGGCTATTGAAGCGGGGAACATAGGTCGCATTGACATAACGGATTCCACCATCTTTGTAGGGAATTTGGGTTTCAAAGGTCACTTCCTGTCCTGCCAAGACTTGCTCAACATAAGGACGAATCCCTTCATAGCCAGTTTCGCCTAAAACCTCTTGGAGGTGCTTACCATAGATTTCCGCTGCCGGATGTCCAAACCATTCTTCATATGCTCGATTGTTGAAGCGATAGCGCTGGTCTGAGTCTACAAAGGAAATCAAGGCAGGCACGGCATTGGTCACTAAACGAAGTTCTGCTTCTCGTTGTTGCAATACCTCCTCGGCCAGTTTTTGATCGGTGACATTTCGGAAATAAATTGTAATCCCGTTCGTGGCAGGGTAGGTGCGAACCTCATACCACCGATCGTGATCCGGATAAAACGCCGTGACTGACAAAGCCACGCGCTCGTTTGCCACGCGCCGATAAACCCGCTCAAACTCGCTGCCATTGAACCCAGAGAATTCTTCCCACAAATTCTTCCCAATCAGAGCGCCCGGAGTGCGGTCTAGCAGAATTTCCGCTGACCGATTCACGTAAGTAAAACGCCAATTCTCATCAAGGGAAAAGAATCCATCATCAATGCTCTCCAGAATGTTCCGACTGTGCTCTTCGCTTTGACGCAACGCTTCTTCGGCTTGTTTACGATCGCTGATGTCGATTAATACGCCGCGCGTCGAAATTATTATGCCCTCAGCGTTATAGGCGCAATCGCCCTTTGCCAAAATCCAACGAACGGTGCCATCTGCCCACAGCGTCCGATACTCAATTTCAGTATGCGGTTGATTCGCTTTTAGCTCACTGAGGGCGGTGTGAAGCAATGGGCGATCTTCGTGATGCACCGCTTCTAAAAACACCTGTATCGACATTGCGGTATTGACGGGTAAACCAAACATCGCTTTGGCTATGTCCGTCAAACTCAGCGTGTCAGTTTCTATATCCCAATACCACAAACCCAAATTGCCGCCTTCGGAAGCCAGTCGGAGCTGTTCTTCGCTCTCACGCAACGCCTGGAATGATCGATCGCGCTGGAAGACGATGCTGGCAACTTGGGTGCCGAACTCCGCGAGTTTATGTTCCCAATCAGTCGGCATCCGCGCCTCGCTAAAGCACAGCATCAGCGACCCCATAGGTAGATTGTCGTGCCTGAACACGGGCTGAGAATGACAGGCTAGAATGCCATGAGCCACGCATAAATTTCGCCATGCTTGCGACCAGCGATCGTCCTTGGCAATGTCGGCGCAGGTCACTGGCTGACCGCTATACACTGCTTCGCCGCAGGTTCCAATGCACAAATCGTTAATCGGAGCATCTTGAAGTCCTTCAGCAAAAGATGGTGGAAAGTCTGGAGTAATGTATCTGTTAAACGTTAGGCGCTGAGCATCGGCTAGCAGGAAGCCCGCGCGGGTACCCGGATTCAGCCTGGATACTGAGTTACATACTGCTGCCAGACAGTCGTCTAGTGGCTGTCCGAATGCGATCAACTCCAGCAGTCGTTTCTGCTCGATTAGGAGGAGTTCTGCCTGTTTGCGATCGGTAATGTCAGCAAGCAAAACGGTCAGTCCACTGGGCGAAGGGTAAATTCGATGGTCATGCCAACCCTTCCAAGGTGAGTACAGATAATCAAACTGGAGCGGCTTTTGTTCGCGCATTGCCCGATGAAACTGCACGTAAGCATCGGTGTCAACGGCAGCGGGAAATAACTCCCAAACGTTCTGACCCAAAATCGCTGACTGCGGCATTCCAACCATTTCACAGTAGCGATCGTTGGCATAGGTGTAGCGCCAATCGCGATCGAGGATGTAAAATCCATCGTTGATGGTAGAAAGTACCGTTTCTAGCTGTTCTTTTGCCGCAGTCGCCGCAGTTTGTGCTATTTGGCCGCGAAGCTGGGCTTTTTGTTCTAGCGACCTTGCCTCCTGTAAAGTTTGCAAGGCTGCTTTTGCATTTTTTAGAGCAGTGCGCCACGATAGATTGAGTGAAGCGCTCAATCCTGCGGCGATCGAAAACATACCGATCCGAACAATTGTCTCTACATTAGCGATCTGTAAGGAATAGAACGGCTCAATAAAAAAATAGTTGATTGCCAGCGTCGATAAAATTGTTGCCAGAAGCCCAGCCCCGAAACTGCCATACCAGGAACTCACCATCACCGCGATGAAAAACAGGGGCATCGTGGTTGGGTAGAGCCACGGTAAAAGCGATCGGGTTAGCCCCAGTGCCAGAACCACGGAGAGAATCGCCACACCATAGGGAAGTAGTCGAATATCTCTGAAAATGCTGTTGATTCCCTCTACACTCACCATTTTTACTCCTTATCCGAAAAATATCTTGCTCGCTGTGCCTTACTGCATTCGCCGTTGCATCTGGCGAATCACCTAACTCATCCAGCAAGATGTAAATTTGCTTGAGTGGCAAGCGAGAAGTCGTAGCGTGTCCCTTTTTCCAACGATTAATCGTGGAAAAGGTCATCCCTAATTCATCCGCCAACTTTTTCTGAGACAGGTTCAGCGCTGGCCGCCGTTCTCGCACCAAATTACCGATCGCTGGCTGTTCCGCCCTCAGCCGTTCTATTTTGAGAAGCCTCAGAAGTAACAGCTATAAAGCTGTTTATATTTTACACCTTTGACAGATTCCAGAGGTCAGTCATCACTCTCAAGATATATATCAATCCTTACAGGAGTCGTAAATTTTTCACCCACCCCAACTCTCCCCGAACCTGCAGGGAGAAAGTAAGAAATTCACAAGTGATGCGAGGATTGCTATATGGAGTCAATCTCAAATCTCAAATAGACTAGCTTGCTTTAAATTCCTTTGAGGAGCGATCGCCAATCCCGACAGCGTTTCAGGTAAATGCGAGCTACATGATCGCTGGGATTTGTTCGCAAACACTCTTCAAATAATTTTCCCGCTTCTCGGAACTCTTTGCGATCGCACAGTAACATAGCTTCATTATATACGGACAAATTTGCTAGCTTTGCCGACAAAATTTCCGGCGGATCTGCATCAAATACCTCATAGACTACGACATATTGAGATTTTCCTTTTACCTGTACTTTATCCACAATTCTAATAGCATAATCTGTGGGATTTCGCAACCGTTCCAAAGTCTGCTGAGAAATTAACAGAGGTACGCCGTAATCTTTGGTCAATCCTTCAATGCGAGATGCTAAATTAACAGCATCGCTAATCACAGTGCTGTCCATTCGGCTTGTACCCCCGACTGTCCCCAGCATCAAAGAACCCGAATTAATGCCAATTCCAATTTGAATCGGGATGTAGCCGACGCCTTGACGGTATTCGTTATAATTTTTCAGGATATTTAGCATTGCAATACCCGCTTTCACTGCATCATCTGCAAAGTCACTAAACAAAGCCATAATTGCATCGCCGATGTATTTGTCAATAAACCCGTTATTGCTAGTAATCGCAGGCTCCATCCGCGAAAGGTAAGCATTGATAAAATTAAAATTCTCTTGGGGATCCATAGTTTCCGAAAGCGTCGTGAAATCGCGAATATCCGAAAAGAGCACCGACATTTCCTGTTGCACTTGATCGCCTAAATGGACATCTATAATACTTTCATATCCCAACAAATTTAGAAATTGGTGAGGCACAAATCGCCCATAGGCATCAGTTAAGTCTGATTCTGCATCCAGGGATTTTTCCAAGTTTTGATTCAGGTCAAATAGTTTCTTAATAAATAAATGGCGATCCGCTTCAGCTTCTTTGCGTTCCGTGACATCTTGAAAAACTGCGATCGCAAAAGCAACTTTGCCACTCTCGTCAAAAATTGGCGTTCCCCAAATCTCCAGGGGAACTTTCTTGTGGGATTGATGAATCTCCAGATTTTCAGCCGTCGCGTTTTCGCCCCTCAAAGCTCGAACGATCGGCAAATTCTCGAAAGGGTAAATAGTCTCACTTCCCGCAATATAAATTTGATAACTTTGTGACAAATCCTCAACTGAATTTAAGGGCAAAACTCCTTGGCCGAGTAACTGCTCTCCGGCGTGATTTACGTAGTAAGGTCTGCCTTGAGAATCCAGCACGAGCACACCTATGGGAATCGCTTCGAGAAATTGAGCCAGCTTGATTTCGCCTTCGCGCACCGCCTCGAATGCGCGAGATCGCAACTCTGTTTCAACCGTATCGGAATGTTGAGCAGTAGTTTCCAGCAAGATTTCCAGATCCGCTTTTTCCTCCTTCAAGTCTTCCACTTGCTGGCGCAATCTTTCTATCTCTAAAAGTAGCTGTTCTCTAGATGGTTGTTCTTCCAGCATAACTCGAGAATTTGCGCCTTGACTAACAAAAAATTGCTCAACATCTCGCACCCTAAAAGTAATCGTATTTCTAGAGAAATTCCAACTGTAAACCAGGCATCAGGCGCTGGAAATTTCTCAAAGATTTACCGTGCCAACCTATGCTTTGAGAGCCTTGTACCGCCATTTGCACCTTGGCTGTTTTGCGTACATGGATAATAAACTTCGATAGCATATTGATGCCAGAACTGTTCAAAAATTCTAACTGCTCAAAATTCAGGGTAATTTTTGTCGGTTCCACGTCGGCAACCTGAGTCAGCAACTGCGCTATCGGCGCGTACTCTGCAGGCCCGCTTAGCCTTAGAGAGCCAATAAAACTCACGGTTGCCGTTGCTGGATCGTAACAGATCTGGTAATCTTCTGTATAAATTTCCATAGCCACAAAAAAAAGTCCCTTCGATATTATCGATCGCTAGCGTTGCTTATACTGTTAATTGCACCATAGTTGTCACCGCAATTACTTCCGGGTCTTTGTGCACGGTCTGGAATTTCCAGCCAAGTTTGGCGGTATAATCGGTGAGCATGGTCAACAAACCCAATCCAGAATTGGTACAGTTGTCGTCAGCAGCATTTTTTTCTAACCGCTGAATGTAAAGTTCGCTTGGCTCGGAGGTCAGCAACTGGTGAATATAAGCCTGAAACTTGTCCACCGCTTGGGGAGAGATGCTGTTAGCAACTGAGAAAATCACTCCGTCGCTCTCTAATTGCAGTTTAATAGCGATCGGGTACTCCAAGGTTTCATCATTAAACTTCATGGCATTTTCCAATAACTCGTTGGCAATGTAGCTAACAGCGCTTTTTATTTCAGCTTGTCTTTCTATTGTCGAGGGTTCATCTTGGTTGCCCGGAAAAAAAGTCGTCAGGTAGTCAGCCAGAAAATCCGCCGACAAACCGTTGTTCCGCCACCGCTGCTTGAGAGGAACCGAACTTGGAGAAAATCCAATTATTAAGTATTCTTGGCTAGCGGGCTGCTCGATGAAATCTCCGAAAATCTGAGTCATATCGATGTGAGAGCTAAAGTTTGAGATGAGGGGACTCGCTGAATATATTTTAAACTTTAGGAGGCATATCCAAATAGTTATTTTTGTTTCAGTACCAGCAATGTGATGTCGTCAAAAACTTTTTGTTCGCCGATGTGCCATCGCACGTCCTTAATTACAGCCTGTCTAATTTCGGCAGCCGAACGCTGCCAATTAATCTCTACTACCTCAATTAACCTCTTTAAACCATAAAGCACTTTATCCATATTTTTAGCTTCCGTAATCCCGTCCGTGTATAGTACAACCACATCTCCTGAACGCAAATGCACAATTTTCTCAGCAACAAATTCATCAATATCTACATCCAGCCCGATCGGGAAACCCAAATCGATTGTATCAAACCGCTCGACAGAACCGTTACACCGCACAACAATCATTTCTTCATGCTGGCCACTCAACTTCAGCATCCCCTCCTCATAGTCTAGCAAAGCAAGGGTGGCGTTTTTATCGGATTTCATGCGCTGCACATTATCGTAAATTACACTGTTAATAGCACTTAAAAATCTTACTGGGTCTGGTTCATTGTAAGCGAGCAAAGTTCGCACTGCCGTTTGAACCATAATCATTAAAACCCCGCTCTCCAATCCGTGTCCCGTCACATCTCCAATGCCAATTTTCACTCTACCTTTGTGTTGGAGTACATCGTAATAGTCGCCGCCTACTTCCTCAGCAGCTTCCATAAATCCCGCAATATCTAAGCCCACAACTTCATTGAGTTCTCGGTCTTTCGGCAGCAGCATCTGCTGAATCTTGCGAGTAACGTCTAGTTCGGCGCTCATTCGCATATTTTCAGCTTTTAGGCGATCATTGAGGACAGTAATTTTTTGATTGGCACCAACTAAGGCATCGGCAATCTTGTTAAACGCACCCACAACTTGCCCCAGTTCATCTCTGTTATCCAAAATAATTTTGTGGTCTAGATTGCCGCTTGCCATCTTTTTTGCAGCTTCGTTAAGGACAAATACAGTTTGCATAACGCTTCTGTAAAAACTTACAAATAAATAAATAACTAGAGCTAAGGTTATTAACACAACAATAGAAATTATGCGTTTTTTGGCAACAAAACTATCAATGCGTTTTTGCAGGAGAAAGTTTAATTCATTGAGAGTTTTGTCCCACAGTTCAAAACTAGAATTCAGAACTCGATCGCTGCCATCGATATAGGCATAATATTCCACTAAGGCTGTGGGATAAATCAGTTTATCTATTTGACCAGTTAGCAGCTCTACTACGGAGTTAAATTTGGTCACATCGTCGCTTAATTTCTGTCGCAGATTCCTGTGAGGATTATTGCTATATCCTACCTCCATATTGATTGCTAAATCCTGATTAAGTTCTCTCAATTTGCCTGCCAAAGTAATCAGTTTCGCTCTTTCTTCAGGTGTGGCATAGGAACGCAAGCTGTTTGTTTGAGAAATAAGCCTAATCTCTGACAAGATTTTTTGGATTTCTGGAATCGTCAGCAAGGTAGCATCCATCAAATAATAGGTATCAAGATCGGGGTCTAAAATTAGATTAGAAGTATCGCCGACGTGAGCGCTCAGTCTATTAATGTCGGCCGCTAAACGTTGATATACCAAATCGTAAGTTTCTAAACTCCACTGACTGCGGCAAAGTTTGAAGTTTTGCCAATCTTGATAAATATTATTAAATTTTTCACTGGACATTAATATGTTTCCAAGCTGACGATCTGTATTAGCCAGGGATTGAAAGTTCGCGTCCATCTTAGCTTCTAAATCGGCTCTCGTATCTGGTAGGCTTAAATTTGTATTTAAAGGCTGATAATTTAAGAGTTGAAGTTGAGGTAGGTATTCCCTCAACTGGCGCAGTGGGCGCAGGTATTGATTACCGTAGATTTCTTTTTGGGAAAAATCAACCCTGCTGTTAATTTCGGAAATCAGCAGGTACATGACCAAGGTTAACGGTATTGCAAATAGAAAACCGATTAAGGTAAATTTTTGAGGATAGCTCAGCCGATTCATTAAATCGATAGCCAAGGATTTTCTGTTCATAATTGATAAATTTAAATAAGATTATACTAAAAAAGTAGCGATCGCTACTAAAGTAGTTTGGGGGACGATCGCTCTAGAAAACCACAATGCTAAGACAATTAATCAGCTATCGCTGATTTAATTTCTAAGGCGTTTTCGTCCTCTTGCAACAAATTTTGTGGCATCCCTGTGATATCCTTGGCTCAGCTCGCCTCCCACAGTCTAAAACACGTTTAGCAGTTTTGGAACGAAGAATAGTAATTTGTACTGGGATTGGGGGGCAGGATTAGAGGCTTTTAAGAATATTTACTTAAGCATAAATTTTTCTTAATACCCTGAGACAAAAAGTAAAAATTAAGTAATAACTGGGTAGTGCAAGTTTCCTGAAGCACAACTGCCGGCAGCGAGTAGGAAATACTTGCGCCGCACCAGCAACCAGCAGTCAAGTGGGTTCTGCACAAAGGAACCAATAGCACCAGCAATAGTGTCTAAATAAGTATCTGCAGTTGAGTGTTCAGGAGCGATCGCGCATTGTGTAAAGTGAGGCAGAGGGCGTATGATGAAAAGAATCTCCAAAAATAAACTTCAAAAAAATAAACACCGAGACCAAAAGCAGCCCAATCCTGTAATCTTGGCTTTGGTGCTGACAGGAATTCTGGTATGGGAAATGTATCCGGCGCTAAGACACACCGCTGCGGCTAACGCGGGCGCCCTCAAAGATTCCCTTGCCCAGTTGGAAAGGCAACAGCAGCAAACCGCGCAGCAATTTTCCTCAGCCGCGGTGCCCCAAACAATCAGCTATTCGGTATTGGCACTTAATGCACTCACTTCCGAACCGGGGAATTTGGCCGAGGGTACGCGCAAAAATCCCCCGAAGCAATTGCCCGCAACCGTAGCAGAAGCAGTTCGCCGAGAGTTGTCGGGATCCACTGGCATTGCTGCTGACAAGTTGAAAGTAACGGAATCAAGCGGACAAAGTTGGCCGAATACTTGTTTAGGACTCTCGAAAGCGGATGAAATTTGCGGTCAAATGATTGTCGAAGGTTGGCGGGTTGTGGTTTCTGATGGTAGGCAAACTTGGGTTTACCGCACTAATGCTAGGGGGAATATCTTGCGTTTGGAAAAAAAGTTAGCTAGGTAAATTTGAGTCTGTGAAATCAAAGATAAACTTCCTTTTGGAACAGGCAAGATGCCTGTTCCAAAAAGTGTGAATTTTCTTGTGGGAAGTTTCTGGTGGGGAGTAGGGGTTGGGCTTCTAGCCCGCCCCTTGCCTTAATTTGGGAGTTGGTTTCTTTCGTTGACATCCTCACCGACCTAAAGGCGCGGTGATTCCCAAACCTCACGATTTAGGTTTCTGTTTCATAGCAACTGCCTCTACCCACAAGGAGTTTTATGGTCTTATGTTAGCTCCACAGACTAACTCTGCTAGCCCAGCGGTTTTTATGTATCGAAATTCCACAGAAGAATTTCTTTGTCGTTTAGATTCAAGGGATGCATATTTCATTGCCCCATCCTCTTTTCCCGGTCTACCGATTTTTCTTCCCCGTTGCGAAACATCGCAAACTTTGGTGTTAGGGTTTATGTCTCCATCGTCGCGGGTGGGTCATTGACCACTGAAATTATACTACGACACCGTGTAAAGCCGTCCTAGAAGGACGGGGTTTCTACCCAATTTTTTCGATGATGCCACCGCCCAACAGCACATCCCCGTCATACCAAACAGCCGCTTGTCCGGGGGTAATGCTCAACTGCGGTTCGTCAAAAATCAACTTAACTCTTGTACCGCCGACTTTTTCTTCTGCTTGGGATGGTTCCACAGGAATAATTGTAGCGGGGACAGGGTGCGATCGATAGCGAATCTGTACCTGAGCCCGAATCGGAGCCATCGGCGCAGCCACAGAAACCCAATTCACTTTCTGGACTGTACATTCAGATTCTACTGCCAACTGTCGATCGCCCACAATTACCCGATTGCCAGCAGCATCAAGTTCAATCACGTATAGCGGTTCCGGTGCAGCAATCCCTAGTCCCTTCCGCTGGCCGATTGTGTAGTGATGCACGCCGTCATGCTGTCCGAGCACCCGCCCTGACTTGTCCACAATGTCACCCTTTTGTGGCGCAATGTACTTATCCAGAAAAGCCCGCATCGAACCGTTACTTTCCACCAAGCACAAATCCTGACTTTCCGGCTTATCAGCAGTTGTCAAGCCAAATTCCGCCGCAATTCTGCGAGTTTCTGTCTTGGTAATTTCCCCCAAAGGAAACTCCGTACCCGCCAACAAATCCTGTGTTAAATCATACAAGAAATAAGACTGATCTTTCGCAGGGTCGATCGCCCGCAGCAACTGATAGCGACCCGTATCAGCATTGTAAGTAATCCGAGCGTAGTGGCCTGTAGCGATTTTTTCAATTCCGAGTTCTTCGCGAGCATACTTAAGCATTGGCCCGAACTTCACAGTTTTATTGCACTGCGAACAAGGCAAAGGCGTAACTCCTGCACTGTAACCCTCCACCAAATAATCGACAATACTTGCCTGAAAGACCTCGCGGCTGTCAACAATGTGGTGGGGAACGCCCAAATCTTCGCAAATTTTAGCTGCATCGACCATTCCCTCAGAGCAGCACTGACCTTTACCCTTCATCAACCACAGCGTTAAACCCACCACTTCATATCCCTGATGGTGTAAAATTGCGGCTGCTGCGGAACTATCGACCCCGCCGGAGAGGCCTACAACAATCTTGTTCATGATTCTGAGAGAAATTGCTATTTTACTGTGAGTTAGTTCGATCGAGCTAATTTATTATACCACAAGTATACTACAACCTGCCACTGCTGCTGTTAGCTGAAATTTTAGCACTAATATGACTATTCAAAAATTTGTTGTCACCGCCGACCAAATGCGGCAAATAGAAACCAGAATCTTTGCTGCTGGAATGCCAGTCGCAGCTTTAATGGAAAAAGTCGCGGGACTGATTGCCCTACGCATTCAGGAGCTTTTGAAAGTGGAAGGAAGTTCGGCAACTAGCAATGTACGGGATTTAACGGATAGAAGGAAAAGGGAAGAAGGGAAAAATCTTGTTAATTCTCAATTGCCAGTTATCGGCGTATTGGTTGGGCCCGGGCACAACGGCGGCGATGCTTTGGTTGTGGCGCGTGAATTGCATTTTCAAGGTTTCCAAGTAGTTATTTACTGCCCGTTTTCTAAACTAAAAGAACTAACAAAAAATCACGCTGATTATGCCCGCTCTTTAAATATTTCATTTCTTGATAAAATTGAAAATCTGAAAAAGTGTACTTTGCTCGTAGATGGTTTATTTGGCTTTGGATTAGAACGAGAAATTAATAACGCTACCGCAGCAGCTATTGACGAAATAAATAATTTAAACATACCCATTTTAAGTATAGACATTCCATCGGGAATTCATACAGATACCGGAGAAGTTTTGGGGACGGCAATCCGGGCAAAACATACATTATGTTTGGGTTTGTGGAAAATGGCATTTCTGCAAGATAGAGCGTTAGAATATATCGGGAGTTCCGAATTAATTGATTTTGATATTCCCGCAGCAGATATTGCAGCAATATTGGGTGAAACGCCAGCAATACAACGCATTACACAAGCCTCGGCAACTCAGCATTTGCCGTTACCCCGATCGCCAATTTCGCACAAATACACCAATGGTCACTTACTAATTATTGCAGGTTCCCGCCGCTACAGCGGAGCCGCAATTTTGGCAGCATTGGGAGCAAGAGCCAGCGGCATCGGAATGCTGTCAATTGCTGTTCCTGAGTCGATTAAACCGATGTTGAGCAGTCAGTTACCAGAGGCATTAGTTATAGGATGTCCCGAAACCCAAAGCGGTGCAATTAGCGAGTTGCCAGTAGCAATTGATTTGGGCACCTATGATGCGATCGCCGCAGGGCCAGGTCTGACATTGGAAGCGGCAATCGCTGTAGAATCTGTACTGGAGAGCGATCGACCTCTGGTTTTAGATGCTGACGGTTTAAATATCCTCGCTCAACTCGGCACAGTCCCGATTTTGTCGGAACGTTCAGCACTGACAATTATCACGCCTCACCCTGGCGAATTCAAGCGTTTATTTCCCGACTTAGCCGATCGAACGGGCGACGATCGAATTGCCGGAACTCAAGCAGCAGCTCAGCTTTGCGGTGCAACGATATTGCTCAAGGGAGCCAGAGTTTGCATAAGTTGGAAGGATGAGGACGATTCCCTACCGGATAGCTACGCTTCACGTACCATCACCTACCTCAATCCCGAAAGCACCCCAGCCCTCGCCAGAGGCGGCAGCGGCGACGTTCTTACAGGCTTGTTAGGGGGACTATTAGCAAGTGCGATCGCCCGCAAATCCCCCCCCCAATCAGTTGCAGCAACAGCAGCTTGGTGGCACGCTCAAGCCGGAATCCTGGCGGCCAAAGAACGGACGGAATTAGGAGTAGATGCCTTTACTTTGACACAGTATTTAATTCCAGCTTTGCGAGAGTTTGCCGAGTAAACAATCAACAGTAATGGGTAGGGTGCGTACCTCGCATCTTTGTATTGGGTAGGTGTCCACCGCGCACCTTACCCCTTGGTTTGTAGTGACGACAGAAGTCCTCATAAAAATATTACAACTTGCATTCCTGACGACAAACCCACGGGTAACTCAAACGAGTGACACTCACATGAGTGACACTCCAAAAAGTGACTGTGCATCCACAAATCCCACCAGTTATACCTGAAATATCAAAGACGAAAACTTAAATGTTGAGAGGAACCACATTATGTATACCGAAGAAAGAAGCTTGAACAATGAAACTATGGCTCTTGTCGCCGATACTACTGCTCAATCAAGTCTGGCATTTGCTGAAACCACTGGAGTAAACAAACCCACTTTACAAATGGGTTCAACAGGTCAAGCTGTCAAGGAACTACAACAGCTTCTATATCATTGGGCATATTATTTCGGGCCGATTGACGGTATTTTCGGCGTCCAAGTTCAAAACGCGGTCAAAGGCTATCAACACCGCGTCTTTTTAAAAGAAGATGGAATTGTGGGCCCTCTCACTTGGGAAGCACTATACTCTGGTGCACCTGTGAATATGCCGACCCTCATGAAGGGCAGTTCTGGCAATGCTGTTAAAATTGTTCAGAATGTCTTGAAAATGAATGGATACTATTTCGGCTTCATTGACGGATTATTCGGGCCGATGACAGATGTAGCAGTGCGACAATTGCAAATTAGCATGGCTTTACCCCAAGATGGTATTGTCGGCTACAGAACTTGGCACGCCCTCAGCAAGTTACCGCACTAATGACTGGTTGGATTCATATCAATTCCGGTTGTACTCAGAAATGATTGTTGACTGTTGACTGTTGACTGTTGACTGTTGACTGTTGACGGGCGGGTCGAAAAACTGAATGGTTGAGTGTTGACTGTTGACTCGATTTTATTATTCTGATGCAGCCGGAAACGATATTACTTTCAGTGAGCACCCCAAATCGGTAGATAAATTAGGGATTTAGGCTTTGCCTAAGTCCCTAATTATCGTTAAGGGTAAGGCAGCGCGCGGGAAGGGCGATCGCAAATTCTGTTACCGTTCCCGGCGATGAAAAATATGCTCAACTTCCCCGTGTTTTTTTGTTACTATATCGTAGGAAATTGGGACTCACAAGCCGGTTTATTTCCCTTCAGCTTTATTTATAAATAGTTTCACTCATAAAAATATGAGTGCGATACTTACCTAAAAAGACTTAGGTATAGGAGGCTTATTCCCGGTTTCTACGAAAAATTCCACGTTGAGTAACGAGAAATCTAGGAATCAACCGGGTTTTTAAGCCAAGCGCGCGCAAGTCACTAACTAGCCTTTGATGAACTTTTCTAATTTGTGAGCCATCTTCTCGACAATTCCCTCTGAAGTATCTGCAGCCGATGATTCAGCTTCAATACGCTTGACCACATCCTCTGAAAGATTCAGCAACTTCACTAATTTGTGATAAGCTGCGGCTTCTTCAGCGTTAATTTTGGGTTCATCGGGAGTGCGAGAACTAGAAGAAATCACTTCATAGCCGAGTTGCAGGACTAATTCCCTTTCATCTTGAGTTTCTAGTTGACCGATCAACTCATCAAGGGGAATATTTTGCATGATGTAATCCCGCAGTTCTTGTTGCATTTGTTGTCCGTCGGTATCTGGGGCAAACAAACGACAAAAGCGACCGAGCATTAAATTAACTTCTTCGGTAGCGAGTTCGCCGTCTGCCCATGCCATAGAAGCAACAATTCTCAGCAGATTCATCTGGCGGGGGGTAATTGATGGAGGAGGTGGGGTTTGCATAATCAAAATTGGTAATTGGGAATTGGGAATTGGGAATTGGGAGTTCAGCTTGATTCCTTCTAGTTTTTTCTTTCCGGTTCCCCTTCATTTATGTCACAATTTTGATAGAGGAACTCCCAGCCATCCAGTAAAGTTTTGTTTCTGAATAGTAGTGGGCTTTTCCACAGGCACGATCGAGTAACGGCCAGGCAGGGGCGGGGCGAGAGTCACACGACGAGTCCGCAGTTCGTCTTGGTGAAAAACTGTCACCTCTATTGTGTCCCCCGGCTGATAATCTTTAAGCCTCTCGCCTGCTTGTTCTGAATTTACCCGAAAACCTTCGATCGCCAGCAACTCGTCCCCAGCGTCAATTCCCGCCAATTGTGCCGGAGAGCCTATTTCGACAAATTTAACCATTTCCCGCCCGTTTTCGGCTCCCAACGTCCAACCGATGCGAGGCGTTTTGTCAGTTTCATCTACCCAAATTTGCAGCCCGAAAGGTTCGAGATATTTGTTGTAAGGTAACTCTTCTGTGCCGTCTATATAGCGCGCGAAAAAGTCGCTCAAATCGATGCCGGCGACGGACTCGATCGCACTTTGCAACTCTTCGGGAGTAAAGCCTATTTCTGCAGGCAGCGAAGCAGAATTTAACTTTCCGTTTGATGTCAAATGCGCCGACTTGCCGTCTGTTTCCGACTTCAGGTCAAAATCGCCATTTTCAGACGAATTAGCCTTGCCAAACTGCTGCCACATCAAACGCATCACATCGTCGAGCGATCGCTCATTGCCGTGTCTGGCTCGAATCAACAAATCGAGCAAAAATGAAACAACTTCCCCTTTCAAATAATAGGAAATCTGTGAATTGTCGCTGTTAGAATCCCGGCGATAAAGTTTAATCCAAGCATCCCAGCTCGACTCACTCAGAGGCTGCACGTTCCGCCCCGGAGTCGTCTGCAAGCGAGTAATTTCCTTAGCCATACCTTGGAAAAAACCTTTCACGCTGTAGAGACCCGCTCGAAAAGGAATCACCAAATCGTAATAACTGGTAGTGCCTTCAGAGAACCATAAAGAAGGAGTGTAATTTTCTTTTTCGTAATCAAATACTTCGAGAGCTTTCGGTCGAATGCGCTTGACATTCCACAGGTGAAAAAACTCGTGAGCCACCAACTGAATAAAGCGTTCATACTTTTCCTTAGCCCGAAAACCAAAACGCGGATAGTTGAGAGTGCAACTCTCCTTGTGTTCCAAGCCGCCAAAACCAGAACTGGACAAATGCAGGAAAAACACATAGCGTTCGTAAGGTAAACCGCCGAACATTTTTGCCTCGACTTCGATCACTTTTTGGATGTCTCGAATCGCCCGTTCCGGCTCTAAATTGCCTTTTCCCCAAACAACTAGCTGGTGGGATTTTCCCATCACTTCAAACTCGTACACTTCGTGATAGCCAATCTCAAAAGGACTGTCTACTAGAGTGTCAAAATCCACAGCAGCGAAAGTAAGATTTTGGCCAGAAACAGGTGGCAAAGTAGTAACGGTGCGCCATTGGGGCTGGGGTGGCACAACCTTCACCGTGTAGCAGTTGCGCTCAAAACCGGGCAAGAAAAAGCACAAAGCCGCTGGATTGAAATAACCGTGAGTCGAGTCTAAATGATTGGTTCGCACTGTCAGTTCGTTGGCAAAAATACGGTAGCGAACCGTGACATCTGACACCGAATCGGTCTCGATTTGCCAGTGATTTTTGCTTTTTTTGTGCCAAGGTAAAGCTCGATCGCCCGCCTGGGAGCTAAAATCTTGCAGGTGGCGGGCGTACTCTCGAACCAAGTAAGAACCGGGAGTCCAGACAGGCATTTTTAAATCCAGAACCGGCTCCGACCAACCTTGCACGCGCAAAGTTACTTCAAAGAGATGGGATTCAGGATTGGGCATCGCCACCGAATATTGAATTGTCGGTGCTGTTAATTGCACCTGACGGTGGCCGGCAGCGGACGAGGTATCCTCATAAGTAACATCAGTCATTGACTTGCCAAATTAATCAAGTGCTTGAGGTTGATCAAATGGATAGTTTCGCGGTCTGGATCGATTTTGATCCAACCTTTACTATCGAGTTTTTCCATAATTTTGCTGGTTTCATCTAGGGTGATATCTGTCACATCAGCTAAGTCTTCATAAGGAATATTGAAGATATCTTTGCCCTCAGCAGTTTTCTGACCGTAGTTTTCTGCCAGCTCGACTAAAGTATTTGCTAGTTTAACCGCTGGCTGGCGGTTTCGGAGTTGATAGCGGAGATTGGTTTGGCGGAGTCGCCGTACCATCAGTTGCAGCATCCGGTGGTGCAATTGCGGATCTTTAAACAGGGTTTGGATAAATCGCTGAGCTGTGACGCTGAGCAGCCGCACGGGCGATAGAGCAAGCACGTCATTCGATCGGGGAGATTCGTCCAGAATGGCCATTTCGCCGAAGAAGGCACCTCGTCCTAAAATAGCCATTGATACAGCTCGATCGTCTGAAAGGCGCCGGACTTTGACCCAGCCGGACACGACAAAGTAAATCGCGTTGCCCCAAGAATCCTCCATCACCACAGCTCGGCCCGGGGGATACTCGTGCTTGACGGCATTTGATAGCAGCCCTCCCAAGGTTTCTGGGTTAGCACCCTTAAATAGAGGGAATAGCTCACTGAAAGCTTCTGTCTTCATGCAAACTCGTGGAGGTGGGAAATATGATTAGGCGACACCCAACAGCTAGGGAACGATCGATGTTTGGGAACACAAACAATCCGTTGCTCCTTTAATTGATGATAAGGGTGCAGAGGCGCGCTTCACTTAAAATTGGCAGATTCTTTAATCTTAAACGGGTTTACAAGCCTGCCACTGCTTGTTGAACTTTGCCCAACAGAGGTTCTATGTATTCCGGCCAGCCGATCGCGATTGACTGGGTGTGGGCCAGAGTCTCCGGCTCGATCGCATCTTTAGTCCACCTCAGCGGTTGACCTTGCAAGTCGCAACAAACCAATCCGGCTGCTTTTGCTAAAGCCAGAGGGCCGGCGGTATCCCACACTTTAACTCTGCCGTTGAGATACAGGTACAAACCAGCTCGACCGAAGATAACTTCCATCACTTTTAAGCCAAAGCTGCCCAGCGAGTAAAATTCTGCTCCGGGGATGCTTTGGGCGATCGCTTGGGCGTAGTTTTTCTGGTCTTTGTCTCCGAGAATAATTTTACAATTTTCCGCTGTCAGAGCCGGGGGTTTGCACAGCGCGATCGGCTGCGGCGCTTGGGTTCCGACAGTTTGGAACAATCCCCAATCTTTGCCCCCAAAATACATTTGGTCAAAAGCCGGGGCGTAGAGCCAGCCTGCCACCGGTTCGTCCTCAAGCAGCAGCCCCACCATCGAAGCGTAGTGTAGTTTTCCCCGAATAAATTCTTCTGTCCCGTCCAGGGGATCGATGCACCAGAGGCGCTGGTAATTAGCCCCGTAAGCTGCTCTGGAGGCGCTGTTTTCCTCGGTGATCCTGCCATCTTCAGGAAACAAAGCGCTAAATGCTGCCGATAGTTGTCGGTCTAGGTATTGATCGATACTCGTCACGTAGTCGTTGGGCCCTTTCTCAGAAACTTCAAAAGGTTGGGCTGCTAGCTTGTAAGCTTCTTGACCGCACTCGCGCAGGGTGTAGCGGATTTTTTGGTCTTGCTCTGGAGAAATATACATGAGGTTAAACATAAATTTTTTAGCTAACTTCAGCATAAAAGCTTAAGTCCTTGGAATCGATGGAATCGATCGGCCTGTGTCACTGTTTTTGATTCGTACAGGATTTGCGTGCGGGTGTCGATCAACCCGGTTTCATAAACATCAGCACCGTTTGCGGTACAAATTAGCGGTTTTTCTAAAGATGCTAAGGCTTTATCGCAAGCTTTCCCCGATACTATGCCAGAAAATATGTCCCGCAAGTTATACGAATGGCCGGATTTAGTGCAGCTTTACCGCGATGCAGACGTAATTGCAGTTTGTTTGGTAGACAATAAATATGCTGCTGGAGTGCAGGTTTTGCTGGAAGCCATGGCCTGCCAGCGGCCGGTCGTCATTACTCGGACTCAAGGTATCGTCGATTATTTAGCGGTCCCGGATATTGCCAAAGTCGTAGATGTGGGAGAGGCAGCAGGTTTGCGCGAGGCGATCGTCCGTCCATTTGCTAAAAAATCCTCAAGAAGCTGAATCTCAAGTGCAGCGGGGCTACGAAATGGTTGTGAACCAGCATAGCAGCGAACTTTATATCGATGTTTTGGTCGAGAAATTGCGATCGCTTTAATAAAAATGTAGGGTACGCCGAGGCGCACCATAAATCACGCCCGGGGGATGCACAATGCACACCTTACTGATATAGATAAAAAGCCCAAATATTTATTACCTAAGTTATAGCAAAACCATTTGATTTGTAAACAATCGATTCAATCATCACAAGCGTTTCAGGTTGTTCTACATTCACGACTCAAATAGACTTGCTATATATTTAAAAAGGAATGAATTATGAGTTGCAGTTACTAATTAAATTTCACAGCAGTTACGTACCTCCTAAATAAACCGGGTTTTAAAAAGATAATCGAAAGCCTTAAGGAATTACTTTCGTTCATCAAACCCGGTGTCTGTGCCTAAAACGGTTTCACTCAAAACTGAGAAATCAAAACTATTAAGACTCCCGTCCACTCGCCCACTTATCCCGCCATTTCACCGTCCCTTCCGAAACTAAAACCCAGCGGCGACAAACCAGATTTTCTCGCAGCGGCGAGAGTCCTTCCCGTAGCAGCGCATACTTATAAGAAATCAACTTTCCGGCACTTTCATTAAAAGGAATTTCCCCAAACCAAGTATTAGTATTGATATACTCCAACGGGAAACCCTTACTAATATCCCAATTCCCCAGTTCAGGACAATCTCCAATCACCACAATTCTTTCCCCTGGCTGAGTTCTAACGCTGTTAAGCTGCGCCCGCACAATAGTTTTCGCCTTAACTCGCTCTCCGACGCGGCTAAAAATCATTACTTCCTGCGAACCCAACTCAAGGTTGTACAGCATCCCATCTTTAACTTCAAACTTGCGGCGCGATAAAACCTCCGTATGCTCTCCATCAGGCAGCTCAGTATCAACCTCTTCAATTGTTGTAACAGAACTGCCACGATTCATCGCTACAAACACCACGGAATCGCGATAGCGGCGCACGTAACAATAAACATCAGGAGTTAGATATTTTTGCCACTGACTCCCCATCGAAATAGCTGGATTCAGTCGCCGCAATCCAGACAGCAACCGCACATCTCGGTAAATCGGCGCATCAGTATTCCACTTTTCCATCATGGGGCGGTTGTAGGGGTCATTTCCCCCATCTGTATCATCGTGCAGATACTGTTCAGTGCCGTAATAAATGCAGGGAATACCGCGAGTCGTCATAATTAAACATATCGCCAAATGCAGCATTTCTGGATCTGGATTCAACGACTGAAACCTCGGCATATCGTGGTTGTCAATAAAAGTAATCAACTCCGTCGCCCCGTAGTAGCGGTGATCCAAATTCAGGACATCTTGGACTAACTGAAATCCCGCCTCCGCACCCTTTCCCAATACTTCTCGAATTGCCACGCACAGACCAAAATCTAAAATAGTCATCCCCGACTCGTTGACAAATTCCACAGAACGATCGTTTCTAGGGTCGCTGTAAATCCATTCGCCAAAAATGAAAACATCAGGTCTGTGTGTTAAAATGTCAGCATTAAATTCCTGCCAAAACCAAATAGGCATATGCTTGACTGTATCAACCCGCAAAGCATCAACACCTCTGTCCAGCCATTGTTTAATTGCTGATTTAATGTAATTCCGGTAGGCAATATTGTTTTCATTGAAAGTTGCTAAACCAGACAGTTCGCAGTTTTGAACTTGCCATTCATCTTCCCAGTTTGTGACTTCGCCATAGTGGTGATACCAGTCATCGTCATCGTCGTTAAAGTCAGCTATTTTTACGCCGTCGTCATAGAGTTCCCCTTTTTTACCACTAAAATCTGGGTTGCTGTGATTGCAGACAATATCGAGCACGAGTTTCATGTTTCGCTGGTGCAACTCGTATACTAATTTGTCAAATACGGTATCTTTAGTTTCTTGTGTTTGATTGATAGAAGGATTGTCGCTTGTGGCAATGAAGCGGGGATTTAGTCGCTTGAAATCCTTAGTCCAGTAGCCGTGAATTGCAGCTTGTTCGACAAATAATGCTTCAACTTGCTCGAACAGTGGAGTCAGCCAAACTGCGGTAACTCCCATATCTTTTAAGTAGTCTAGTTTGTCGATAACTCCCTGCAAGTCGCCGCCCCAATATTTGCCCCAATCTTTCCCTTCTGGATCGTAAAGTTCTGGGTTGGGGCCTTCGTTATTTGCGGGGTCGCCGTCGTAAAAGCGATCGACTACAATGAAATAAATTGTTTCTTGTCGGAATTCAATGTCTCTGGTGTAGAGGAATTCTAAATCGATTTCGCTTTCTGGCTTAACTTCTTCTACCAGAGACTCAATTTTTTCTTCTGGTTCGCTAACTTCGTATTGAGAGGAAGTTTGATTGGGAGTGACTGGTGTCATGAGATGTATTTTTTTATATTGTAAGATTGGTCAGTTATTCGGAGCTGGAGTCGGAGATAGCTTTCCCCTCTGACTGACTTTTACAGCATCATACGGAATTTACTGGTTTAATGAAATCTTCCTTTAGACGGAGGGCAGACTCATCCTTGAGCATTAAGTGGATGAGAGTTAATATTTAGCGTAATTCTCAATCCAAGAGGCAAAGCCTCAAAAACCTACGCTACCAGGCTGATCCTGGTAACGAGAAAAGGTACACTACTTGTGCGATCGTACTTTTTCCCTTCCTTTCATTCCTCCCGCAAATTTTGGATATCTTCAATGCTCAAACGAGTAGTTTGACTAATGGTTTGATTGTCAAGGACATTGATAAGTTGCCTAGCAATTTCTAGAGCCTTTTCTCTCATTCCTAGCGCGATTCCTTCTTCTCTGTCTTCTGCGATGCCTTGTTCTCTGGCTTGTGCAATTCGTTTTTCAATTCCCCTGAGCAAGACACCCAACCCTGCTGATCGACAATAAACATTTCGCGTTCTTCTAAATCTGCCAACTCCTCTGGATTCAAATTAGTTTCATTAGCAATCGCAAAGGCTTGCTGTATTTCCGATACTGTTTCCATTGTTGACGGCACTATTTCCAAGCTGGGAGCATTTTTCATAAAATAAATCCACTTGTCAGTCAAAGTTTCTAACTCATCCAATTGTTTATTGAATTTTGGCAATGCGATAAATATTAGTTCAATCTCTGGCTCGACATAATCAAATAAACGCTTTTGCTCCTTAAACACAAAACTAGAGATTACTTATTGGTCATTATCAAACATTTCAAAATCAGTAATTGTCAAAGCAATTACAGGTTTTAACTTAAAGTAACCTTGACCGCGAATCAGTTGAAAAGAACGATCGCGCTACATCCACCCCAACCCTAGCTAACTACAGCCACCGCAGACTCTGGAACCTGAGAATGCTCCACCCGAAAAACATTCGCGCTTAAATTAGCAACAATTTGTTTCCCCTGCTGCGTCAGTTCCAAATAGCCGATCGCATCCTTCACATACCGATAAACCACATTCCAATAAAACTTGGGATAACCATCCCGCAACTCCCCCGGATTTTGATAGCCCAAAACCCGATTTTGCCCAATTTCCTCAAACTCGTAAAACAGCGCCGCAATCTTTTGCAAATATCGCGGATCACTCAACTGACCAATTAAATCAGCAGCCCGAACTAAACCAGGATAATTTACAGTATCTTGATAATCTTCATTTGCAGGAACTGGAAAACGAGTCAGCTCAATATTATGCTTAACCAGCTCAGCATCAATCAGTTTGTGACCGCCAAAACGCTCGTCAATAAACATTTTTCCGCGATCGACATGATAAGGCATCAAACTAGCATCCGTCGCCCCCGGAGGCAGCGTTAATTTCAGGTCGCCTATTCCCGTCGCATACAGTCCCAAATCTCTTCTATCTTGTCGGCAAACACCTTTAACATACCCGATATCGTGACATAGCAAAGCAATGTGGAAGTGCAGCCAATCTTCGCAGGAAACACCCCCTTCGCGGATGTGCTTCCCACCCAGAATTGCTTGTCCCACCAAGGTCACTAAAATAGTGTGTTCGACATTATGGTAAAGAGCATCGCTATTAGCAATATTTTCTAAAGCCATACTCGCCACCCAAGCAATAATTTCGCCATAGTCAGATTTAAACCCGCCATAAGTGTGGCGGTAGCCTTCAATCAGGCGATTGACAAAAGCCTTAATCAGCAGTTCAGTTGCGTTAAACATATTCACTTCCCTGAGCCCATGTAGATTATTAAATTATTTTTATAGTTATTGTTTTTGCTGCTACAGTTAGATGTTATTTTTGGCTTAAGCGCCACGATGAATACCCACTCCTATCGACAGGCATCCATTGATATTATCAACAATTATGGCTTAAATTATGGCTCTCGCAACTACCAGAGCGACAGACCCCATAAATAATTGATATCAATGGGCGATCGAGGTATGACACCCCTCAATTAGCTACGGCGTTACATCTTCCCCGTATAGGTTAGGAAAAAACGAGGGCGATCGAAAACGCAGCCGCACTAATTCCTCATACACAGGATTAAGCTTGCACATAGGCGGTATGTGGAAAAGCTGGTGTCCCTATAACGGAATATCTCTCTCAAAAGGACACCGTGCGGGTATAAGTTGGCACACCACTGAGTTACTTGTGGCTCTCCCACGGCAATGCTATCAAGCCACTGTCGCACTTGTTGCACGAGGCGATCGCAAAAAGTTAAGTCTTGGCACTGATTTTCCGGGAAAATACTTGTAGTCAAGTTCATGATTGATCTCAGTAATCATTACTAACAAAAACTTATGAATCACCCGACTTAATCCTCAACGAAACCCACTGTTGATCCGGTGACATGAATAAGTTTTATGAGTGACACTCACAGTCGCAAAATGTGATGCAAAGAGCTAGCATTTGTGATTTAAAACTCGCTAAAGTGTGAGACAGATCACGCCCTCTGTTCCCTCCAGAATGTATATTTAGATAGATGGCAAGAAAATAAGACAGAATAACTGGCAGTCCTCCCTCGCAGCTCCCCTCTCCCATCATCTGCGATCTACGACTCTGTATACTTACTAATATAAGGTTTCAGGCAATGATTAAACAAAAACATAAATATGCCGACCTTGCTCAACTCCCCCACACAGATACCGTGCTCCAAAAACTCCCTGTAGAAGTTAAAGAATGGGCCCAAAGCTTGCCTTGGAACCAACGGCGCTATGTCTTGTCCCTCTGCTACATATTGTGTGCATCTACTCCCGACTTGCAAGCAGAATTTTTAGATAATTATACAGCCGACGGTTTAGTCTCAAAAATGTTTGAAGATGTAGATACTCTACACCGAGTCAAAGAGTATTTAATCAGATTTCGGGTCAAAAAACAATTAAACGAATCAGATTTAAGAAGCTACATCAAACAATTTTATATCCACTCAGCTCAACAATCGCTCCGAGAAACTGACCAATATTTAGAATCAGCACTCCGCTTCGTCTTGAGTACAGAAGAACGTAATAATGTTTTTAACTACATTTTGGGCTTTGAATTTATTAAAATTGTGTTTCAAATGAGCTGGTTGCAACACGAAAGATTAGCGAGACTGCAAAAAAATCAGTCGCAGTTTATTGAAACCTACATCAAGCCGATTCAACACGCCCACAGAATTAATGGCATAATTCTCCCGAAAGATGAGAGAATCTTTTTTGCCAGACGCACCTATTACGTTCAACTACCTAACATTTCCTACAGAAGGCTCATTGAGTTAGTCATGGCAACTTTTACTACAGAAATGGTGAGTAATTGCGGATTTTCTATCAGTCGCCACTCTCAAGCTCTGCGTTTTGACTGCGATTACATTTATGATCCAGAACCAGAAGAAGAAAGATTTCCTACTGACTTGCAATTTATTCATTAACTTGACCCAGTAAGGTGTACCCTAAGTTGCTTTTTTCTCTTTACTTTTAGTTGCGCTTTGGGCACAGGAGAGTTTTTAAAGCATGGGACTTCTAGTCGGCAAGTTAAAACTGAATTTTTCAGCCTGATTTTCTATAAAATAGGAGGGCAGTATCCATTAACTTTCCGCTTGCATTTCTTCAATATCAAACCAGCTAACTATCACTCCCGCTAGCGGAATCGCCAGAAATATACCTAAAAGTCCTGCTGATCTTGCCCCAACTAACAGTGCAAAAAATACCACTACCGGATTGAGGTTAAGGGAATTTTGCATCAGTCTGGGATGAATAAGGTTGTCTTGAATTTGCTGCAAAACAATGCAAGCTGCCAATACCTTTAAAGATAGCCACACATTTTGAGACAATACAATAAAACACACTAAGCTAATTCCCAGCGTCGCTCCGATCCCCGGAACTAAATCAAACAATCCGATAATAAATGCTAAAATTAAAGGAAATCTCACATCTAACAGTAGGAAAATTCCAAAGCTAGCGGTTGTCAAAAATAACATTAACAGAATTTGTGCCTGAAAAAATCCTAAAAAGTTTCGCTCAATTGTTAAACTTAAACGCCTGTGCAGGTGTCGGGGTATAAATTTGAGAACTAACAGCCACAGCCTCTCTCCATCAAGTAACATGAAAGAAGCCACTACCATAATTAATATTAAATTCAATAAATTGGTTAAAAATACTTGTAAGAAAGCAATACTCCAAACAACTCCAGATAAAGCTTGATTTCGCAGTTGTTCCTCAATAACTCGCAGGTTAACTTGCAGGTTTCTCGCCCGCAGGAATGCTTCGATGCGCTCAGACAGAGGCGCCAGAGCATTCACAAATTCAGTCAGGCTGTCAATTAATTGCTGTCCTTGAGATAAAAGAGTGACCCCTACGGTGACGGTGAGACCGCCAAAAACTAAAAGGGTGAGCAGGACAACGAAGGCGACAGCTAAACTTCGCGGTAAAAATCTCTGGAGAGTTCGCACTGGATAGTTAAGCAAAAAAGCCACGAGTGCAGCAATGGTGAAAACCGCGACTGCTGTTTCAAAGTAAGCTAAAAGTTGCAGTCCAGCCCAACCAGAAGCAAATAAAAGCAAAAACCGGACTAAGGCTAAATTGCTTAGCATATTCCAAAAATTGGGAGGGGTTTTTTCTTGCTCTTTCACAGGGATTTTTAGGGGTTAATAGTATAGCTCAAAAATATTGCAGAGCCCTCTTTTAGAATCGCATCTAAGATCTATCTGTGGCTATCCCCCTCAAGACAGAAAACAGATGTCGAACTGAGGCAGGAGTGGGTTCTATTCACCATAAGTTCGATCGTCACGAATGCCGAATAAAACACGTCGGCGATCGAACAAACAGCATTTTTGACTCTAAAACGGCCTCGGAAACTCTTTGCCAGGGGAGTATTTGTCGTGGCAGGCCCCCAACTAGGAAACAAACGCCCAAACTAGCGGACGCCGAAAAATCCGGTTTCAGTGCCAGTGGCGAAAAATTTCAACTCTGCCCCGTGGAAGATAGTATGAACAGGTCAATTTTTGGGATACTAGAAACTAGCACTCAACTTAGCTGAGGAACAAACGTGCTGCTATCAAAAGGCTTTGAAGTAGAAATGTATACCGGCACTCCCGAAGGTGAGGTTGTCGGTCTATCCGATCGCATAGTTGCCGATCTAGAGGGATTTGTCCGGGAGCCTGATAGCCGCAATGTGGAGTACACGACCGCCCCGCTGTGCAGCTACGATCGCCTGTTGTGTGCCTTAGTCAAGCCACGAGTTCGGCTGCGCGAGTATTTAAAACAATTGGGCGACTATACCTTGCTGCCGGGAAGTACCTTGTCTCTCGGAGGGAGCGATCGATTTTACCGATCCGATCCCAACAACCCCTACCACACCTACATCGAGCAAACCTACGGCACCAAAGTCGTCACCGCCAGCATTCACATCAACATCGGCATCTCCCAACCAGAAATGCTGATGCGCGCCATCCGCCTCGCCCGCGTCGAAGCACCGCTATACCTGGCCTTGAGCGCCTCTTCCCCCTTCCTCGACGGCGAAGTGACGGGCTATCATTCGACTCGGTGGGGTTTGTTTCCCAAAACTCCCGCCATCGTTCCCCTGTTTGAAAGTCACAAGCATTACATTCAGTGGACTGAAGAACAGCTAGAACTCGGTACTATGCAAAACGTCCGCCATTTGTGGTCTGCAGTGCGACCAAATGGCGATCGTCGCCCCTACTGTCTCAATCGCCTCGAACTGAGAATTTGCGACCTCGAAGTCAATCCTCTGGCTTTGTTGGCCATTACTGCCTTACTAGAAGCTCGCATCTGGCAGATGATGGAAGACCCCAGCTTAGACCCTTTAGAGCTCAGCACCTTGCCTGCGGCCACCCGCAACGAAGACTTAGTTGCCCTCACAGACGCCAACGAAATTGCTGCATCCCGGCAAAGTTTGGATGCCGAACTCACTCACTGGCAAGACGGCAGAACTATTCTGGCACGAGATTGGATTGAGGAAATTTACCGCGAAGTGTGGCCTATAGCCAAAAAACGCGGCTTTAGTTGCTTTCTCTCGCCACTCAAAAAGATTCTCCGGGAAGGCAACACGGCCCAGCAGTGGTTGAAGCTACACGAGGGCGGTTCGGACACCCGCAGTATTATTCTGCAAGGGATTCAGGGGATGGCTCACCAAGAATGGGAGCTAGAAGACAACTTGTGCGCCCAGTTAGTTGCCTGAAGTACCCGCCGTTATGATAATGGGGGCTTTCACTAGCCCCCTGGCTATGCGTACTCAGCCAATAGAAATAGCCCGAACCTCCCGGTCAATCGATTTTAGATTTTAGATTTTAGATTTTAGATTGACCCCACGGATAAATTCGGGGGCTTGTGTATTGGATACAGGTTTTTTATTTCTGGACGGATGAATCCGGGGGCTTATATCCTGGATGCTTGATTGTCAAAAGTTGCAGATCGCCGCCCTTAAAACAAATCAGAATATTTAATCAATGGAGTTCGACAAAGGTTATAAATAAAAGCTATAAGGTATATCTACCTGTGGGTAGTTTTATAAATTTCCCAAGAGCTGTATTTTTCGCTTTTAATTAGCTTCATGCCCCAACTTGTCTTGATTCACCCGCAAATCCCCCCGAATACTGGCAATATCGCCCGCACTTGCGCTGCCACAGGCACGGAACTGCATTTAGTCGGCCCGCTGGGGTTTGAAATTAGCGATCGCTACCTAAAACGGGCCGGCTTAGATTACTGGCCCTACGTCAATCTCCAGTGCCACGAAGACTTAGCGGCTTTTCAGGCCTATCGGGAGCAGCGCGGGGGACGATCAATCGGATTCAGCACTGGCGGGCGATGCAATTACGCGCAATTCCAATTTCAGCCCAGCGACTGGCTGATGTTTGGCTCGGAAACTGTAGGCATTCCCCAATTCGTCTTGGATGCCTGCGACGCCACAGTTTTTATTCCGATGAGCCAGCCTGGAGTCAGGAGTTTGAACCTCTCCGTCAGCGCCGCTGTGGGTTTATTTGAGGCTAAACGACAGTTGGGGGAGCTGGGATAAATCATTATCAACACATAAATATATAGATATTTAATAGCTGCCGGAGGCTGCCAAAGCTGCATTTAAATATAAGAAATTTGTATCAAAGGGGTGAAAATCTAGATAGCCGACATTAATATATTTTATTCAGTCCAAAACAGATTGTTATCAGCAACACAAAATTACTCCCAAGATGATTCAGCAACAAAAACAGAGGATTTTAGGGATTTAGGGCGTGAGCGAGTACCAGCTTGGGTCTGAACACTATATCTAGTAAATATACGGTTGTAGGTTGTCCGGAAATTAGCCTAAAGTTTGATAATAGGTGAGAGTTCAGAGCCTTACCGGAACGAAGATTTTATGTATTCGTTCCAGCTATTACGGTGTAAGGCTTGTGGGGTTAATTGCAGCAGGTTTGACCGAGAATTTTAAAATTTCTGACGGTTTGAGCTTGTCTAAATTAAAAAAGCAAGGTAATCTGGCCTAAGCATGATAGCTGTCAACAATCAGAATATTTTTGCTTGTTGATTTAAACTCAGCGTCATGCGATCCCCTTGAGTGTTTCCAAGGACAGTTAGCGCTTCTCAGTAGGAGGTCGTTTTTTTGAAACGAACATATCCCCAAATTAAGCCTGTTCAGGCTAGTGAAATCGACAGAGACGGTTCTGCGGAACCATCCAAACAGACAACGCTCAGCACAGGCAGAGTTCGCTCTCTCGCCACGATCGGGCTGGCAATATCGGTAGGTGCTTCTGGCATCCTGCTACCGAGAAATGGAGACAGCGCTCGCGCGTCTGAACTCGCACCGACATCAGAATCCACCGCTGAAGTACAGCCAGTATCGGCCAACGGGCCCGCTACGTCGGCACAAGTTGACGGTTCCAGGGCCGAACAGCCCGGGTCACCTTATGAATCCGCGACGGTTAAGGTGCAGGAGGGGCAAAGCCTTTGGGAGCTTTCTCGGGATTATGAAGTTGAACCGTTGGCACTAGCAACTGCCAACGACATCCAACCCAATACCATACTCCAAGTTGGCCAACAGCTCAGAATTCCGACTGCGACGGAAGCCACACCACAACAGAACGCCGGCTATAGCACATCGGCTTCGCTAGATCGCGCAGCGACGGTCAATCCCGAACAAGAGTTAAATCTGACTGGCTCCGAGCCATTGGATAGTGCAGCCATGACAGCGCTGCCATCACCCGCAGCGACCCCGCTGGTCACGACGGTACCGGAACAAAGTTTGATCGAGATCCCGAATGCAGACGGGGCGATCGACAGTTTGAAAAAACAGGAAAACCGCACCACAGAATCGGGTCGAACTATGTTCGGGTCGGAAGGGGGAGCAAATTTATCTACACCTGCGGCATTTTTGCCGGAGTCAGCACCGACGCTGACCTCCCCCGGATATGCAACTGGGACAAATATTCCTGACCTCGATGCCACATCTGTAATTCCCAATTCCGGGGGAGGTCAAGCAGCATCGCCCGATCGAGCATTCGAGTCAATTGAACAGTCTTTGGCAACACCCACTGTGCTAGTCCCCCCTGCGGGAAGTACCGCCGCGCCGGCTGAGGTTCTCTACAGCGTGCGTCCGGGAGATACGCTAGATGCGATCGCCAAAGGTCACGGCGTATCGCCCACAGATCTGATCTCCGTTAACAAGCTCGGCAACCCCAACTTGCTGAATGTCAATCAACGGCTGAAAATTCCCCAAGTTGGGTTTAAAAATCCAGGGGTGCAGGCGGCAGCCTCTTATTCTGCCTCCAACTCTACATCTGTCTGGGCGGCGAGTTCGGTTCCCGCATCTTTGAACCCCAGCTCGTCTACCTCGGAAATAGCCGGTGCTGGCGTTGCAGCACCCGCGCCCAAAGTGCCTGTTGTCTCTCCCCTGGAGAACCTGGAAGGTCTGAACAATATTTCAGCGCCGATGGTTCCCCAAATTAACAGCATTCCGCTGACTCAAGTTTCCCAAACCATTAGCGATCCACGGAAGCTGGATCTTCAAGGCGAACCAACATTTACAGGTGCAGTTGACACCAGTGCCCTGCCCTCGCCAGCCAGTGCAACTGCTACCGCCATCGCTACGGGAGAATACCCGCAGCCGATCAGCTTCGTGGCAAATACTAGCGCCCCGGGTTCAAATGCGGAGCCAACTAGCGCTGTACCAGAGTCGAAATCGGAGCCTCTCCCTACCGCAGAATCTCTCAACCCTTATTCCGAACGCTTGAGGGCAGAAGTTGTCAGGCTGCGAGAGGAATATCGTGCCTCGCGCAATTCGATCGGCGCCAATGCGGTGTCCCTGGCTCCAAATGACGGGCCCTCGGTCAACCCGTCTGAGGATATGCCAAGTGCCAATCCCTATCTCTACACCCCCGACTATACTGAGGCGGTGCAGAATGAAATCAGCAGACCGCCATCGAGAGCCTGGTCTGAGCAGGTTCAGAAGCAGCAGCAAGAGCGTTTAGACCCCGCTCGCGCAGCGGAACTGCAACCGATCAACCTGACGCCGAACTCTGCTGGGCAGCGGCCTGTGGTAGCAACTGCTCCTTTGGGAGCCGACGGTTACGATCCCCTAAGCAACCCGTCTTTGGGACGCATGGTTTCTCCAGAACTGCCTCCGCTTTCGAGCCCTGATACTTATCTGCCTAACGGCAAACAACAGTCGGCTAACCGGTTTATTTGGCCGTCTAAGGGCGTTCTGACTTCTGGCTACGGTTGGCGCTGGGGACGGATGCACAGGGGAATTGATATTGCAGGGCCGATCGGCACGCCAATTGTGGCAGCATCAGACGGGGTGGTTACCTATGCTCAGTGGAACGACGGCGGCTACGGGTACCTGGTGGAAATTACCCATCCTGACGGCACTGAGACTGTCTATGCCCACAACAGCCGAATTTTGGTCCAAAAGGGTCAGAGAGTCGCTCAAGGGGAACAGATTTCAGAAATGGGCAGCACTGGATTCAGTACCGGGCCGCACTTGCACTTTGAAATTCATCCCGCCGGACAGGGTGCTATCAACCCAATGGCTTTACTGCCCGACGATGCCTCCAGCGCTTCTCGGTAACGACTGGTCGAAAGTTATGGGTTTTGAATGATTACCAAAACTCATAACTTTTACTGGAAGTCATTAGAAATAGTGTTGCTTGAAAAGAAGACATAGCTAGCCCTACCGTGCTACGATAGTAAATCGTGAAGTAGATTTGGCTCAGTGGCGCAGTGGTTAGCGCAGGGGACTCATAAGCCCAAGGTCGCAGGTTCAAATCCCGCCTGAGCCATTATTTAATCCAAAAAATTGCGCTCTCAAATTTGAGAGCGTTTTTTTTTGATTTCTCTAGAACATACTTGTAGTCGTTATGAGTATGATATATTTGTAACAGTTCGTAAAAAAGGAAACAAAATCTATGACCAGTGAATGCCTCCGGGTTGGTCAAGCTGCACCCGATTTCGCAGCAACAGCCGTAGTGGATCAGGAATTCAAGACAGTTAAACTGTCCGACTATAAAGGCAAAAAGTATGTAGTCCTGTTCTTCTACCCCTTGGACTTCACCTTTGTGTGCCCGACTGAGATTACAGCATTTAGCGATCGCTTCGAGGACTTCAAGAAAATCGATACCGAAATCCTCGGCGTATCCGTTGACAGTGAATTCTCTCACCTCGCTTGGATACAAACAGACCGCAAATCTGGCGGTGTTGGCGACCTCAACTATCCCTTAGTTGCTGACCTCAAAAAAACAATTAGTTCGGCCTACAACGTCCTCGACCCAGAAGCAGGTATTGCCCTCCGAGGTCTGTTCATCATCGACAAAGAAGGCATCATCCAACACTCTACTATCAACAATCTTGCCTTCGGCCGCAACGTGGACGAAACTCTCCGTACTCTGCAAGCTATCCAACACGTCCAGTCTCACCCCGATGAAGTTTGTCCAGCCGGCTGGCAGCCCGGTGACAAGACCATGACTCCCGATCCTGTCAAGTCTAAGGTATTCTTTGCTGCGGTTTAAGCAGATTATATTTGTACGGACACGGCAGTGTCGTGTCCGTACCTGCACGGGCATTCATTTAACCGGATTTTTAATTAGCAATTAGCAATTACCCAATTAGGAAATATGCTGACTTCTACTAATTTTAGCGGCTTGTTAAATCAGCGGTTTTTCCAAAATCTATTGCCTGTTCCGGCGACTAATGTTCTTAATCTGGAACAGAGAACGCCAGATTTTGAATTGCCGGATATTAATAATGGCAAATTAGTGCGGCTATCGAATTATCGGGGCGATAAGCCGGTAATTCTAGCTTTTACACGGATTTTTACAGAAAAGCAATATTGCCCTTTCTGTTTTCCTCACATTAAAGCTTTGAATGAAAACTGGGAAAAATTTGCCGATCGCAATATAGAATTATTGATGGTTGCCAGTACCGACGATCGCCAAAGCCAAATTGTGGTTAGAGATTTAGGCTTGAAAATGCCTCTGCTTTCTGATCCAGGCTGTCAAGTTTTTCGTGCTTATCAAGTCGGTCAGGCTTTAGGTGCTCCTTTGCCCGCTCAGTTTGTTCTGGATGCAGATGGAAAACTCCTCTTCAAACATTTGTTTTCTTTCATAGACCACAATGCTAGTGTGGACACTTTGCTGCAATATGTCGATCGGTAAGGACACCGCTGCTGTGTCCTAATTTGGAGTTTTTAGCCGCTGATGCACGCTGGTGTAGGCCCATCAGCGGTTTTTTTTTATCGGTTGACACTTGCTGCAACAGATATTTAGTGATAAATACTTATTGTGCCAATTTCAATGGCGGAATGTTGCCATGTTGGCTCGACATTAATCTAGGCTATAGCTTGAAGGTACTTAGTACAAGTTTAAGCCAATGTCGTCTCCCAAAGATCGATCGAGCAAAATTGAATTGAGCGTCTTAGCGTCGCATCCTGAGTTGTTGACAGGTTTAGATGCGTGGCTGCGACTAGGTTTACTTTCGCCCGCTGAGGTTGAGGAATTGTGCCGACAGTATTTAGTCTGCCCGCTTCCCGATCGCGCTGTAGATTTTTCTGAAATTGAGAACCCGCGAGCTCCTATTGCCGAGCCAAAAGTACCTGCCTTATCAACGCCTCAAGCATTACCGAGCAGCAGAGAAAGCGTTGCTAGGCCCACAGAAACTACTCAAACCCCTAATTTTCTCGCTCAAATTTTGCACTCGCTAATGGCAGAAATTAGCGTGGTGTGGCTGTTGTTTTTAGGAGTGTTCATGGTAGTTGTCTCCTCTGGAGTCTTAGCTGCCAGTCAGTGGGAAAGATTTCCTGCCGCCGGACAATATGGAGTTTTGTTAGCTTATACTTTAACCTTTTGGGCAATTAGCAGTTGGGCAAACAGACAGCAGAATTTGCACTTGACTGCTCAAACTTTGCAAGAAGTGACGCTGTTGCTAGTGCCGATCAATTTTTGGGCAATGGATACTTTTGGATTGTGGCGGTATCCTTGGGATTGGGCGGTAGCAATCGCAGCGGCACTTATTTTGACTTGGATAACTGCCCGGATTATCAAAGATCAATATCAAAGCTTTTCAGGAAAAAACATCACTCGCTCGATCGCCCTAAATCACTTGGGATTGAGTTATTTGCACTCTTGGTGGGCATTGGCAGGCTTTTCCCTGGCTGCGGTTTATGTGGGTACAGTGGGAACTGCTGCTATTACAGTTTATCAAGTTCAGCAACAACGATTGCAATCTATCCAACTTGGGGGAAATACTGAAACATTCCCGGCTGCTTTCAGTTTGAGCAGAGATTTTTTGACTTACAAAAAAGCGGCTTTAGTAGCTTATTCATTAGGCATTTTACTGGGTCGAGCGATATTTGTCAAGGATGTAAATATCGCTGAAATGGGTTTAGCTTTGGCGATTTGTGGCGTGCTTTTAGCATGGCTAGATTGGCAGCAACCCCGGCCATCTGGGACTATTGAAAACAATATATCCGACCAGCCAAATCCCAGCAACTTTTTTAAATGGCAATTAGCGGGAATGGGTTTGTTGGGTTTGGGGTGGCTGGTTTGTTTTCGCGACATTCCGCTACAGGCGATCGCAGTTAGCGGATTGGCTGTTTGGTTTTTTTATAACCGTTTAGTGCGGTTTGGGCAAGAGTTTGATTTGCTAATGCTTGAGGCGGTGGGACTTCAAAGTATTTGGCTGTTTTGGCGACTGCTTCCTTTAGGGATTAAAACACAAGTTGTGGCATTTTTAACTCAGCTTACAAACTCTCAGGAAACTCCTTGGGCTTTTTGGAGTGTTCTGCTATTGCCTTATTTAATTTTAATGGTAAGTGCGGCCGAGTGGCTCTACCGCAAGCGAAAGTTTCAACTCGCCAGTTTTGGCGAAAACCTTGCTCTCGGTTTGGGGAGTTTTTTAACTGTTATTAGTTTTGTCAATCCGTTTTGGCGATCGCTCAATTTATTAGTCTCTACTTTAATTGTAGGTTGGATAACTTGGAAATACGTAATTCCCGATAATTACCGGCGAGTTTCGAGGCCGGCTTCTGCTGTGGAACAACAGGGACATCCGGCAATTTTGGTTCCCATAACTCACATTATGGGTTTAGGCGCGATCACTTCGGCAATTGACTTATTTTTTCCCAACCAGCAACCCAATATTTGGTCGGCAATATTATTAATATTCATGGTGAGTGAATGGGTATTTTTTGTCTGGATGAAAGCGGCGAATTTCCGAGAAAATTCTGTGTTTTTTCGCTGGCCTCCTGCATGGTTCCAAAGTTCCTGGTATCTGGGCTTAGTGTTAGCAGGATTCAGCTTTATATTGTTGCAAAATTATGTAATTGCCGGTACTGCCACTCATCGCCCTCAGTGGAGTTTGCTCTGGCTGGCGACTCCTTTGGCTTTGACTGCTGTTGCTAAATATACTGAGGTTCCTCACAAACGAGTTGCCAGTAACTTTAGTACGATCGCCTTAATATTCGCACAATTTCTAATTTTTACTTTTCCGGGATATCGGTTAATTGGTTTGGGGGTTGCCACCGGATTAATGTTGGTCAATACTTACTATTTAGTCGAGCTACCAGCGGCTGCGATTGGAGTGGGGTTTGGCTTGAGTTTCGTAGCTGCGGTGATTGATCAATTAGGTTTTGTGTCTGGTTGGCTTTGGGGAATTGCCGGGGCGATCGCTCTTTTGTCTCTGTGGTTGCTTCGCAGCATAATAGTTCGTTTTTCCAGCCGTTTGCCTGAGTCTTCTCAATTAGCTGAAATTTACGAGCGAGCTTTAGATGGGTGGGCCATCTTACTGGCAAGCTTGCTGTTAACAACTATTACTTTTTATTCCTTTGACTTCTACGCAGGCAGGACATTGATTTCCCCGCCCTCTGCTGAAGTTTTGGCTGCTATTTTGGTGATAATGGCTGCGATTATTTTCCGAAGTTTACGCCAAATTTCCCCTCTGGCAATTTATGCCTTGGCTTGGAGTTTGGAGTTGTTGACAGCAGTCGGTTTGAGTTTTGTCGATCGCACTACGGTTAATTTGGCAGTTGCTAATATCGCTCTCGGATTGTTTACTCAATTGTTGGGGGATTGGTGGCGGCGCCGCCACCGGACTCAAACAAATTTACCTAGCATTCATTTTATACCTTTGGTTTACGGGGTATTGGGTTTAACTTTCCGATCGCACACTTTTGCGAATTGGACTGGTTTAACTGTGTTGGGGGCGTCTTTAATTGCGATCGGCATTGGTAGGCGGGAGCCAGAATTCAAACCTTTGGTTTATTTAGGATTAATTGGCGTCTCCGCTGCTGCTTACGAATCGCTACTCTATCAACTTTTTCAAACACCAGGAGGAGCTTTTGGCGACGGCTTAATTGTCCTGGCCACTCTCGGCACAACTTTAACATATATCTATCGCATTTTATCTCCTTGGCTCAGCAATTATTTACATTTAACTAATGCAGAGTTAAAAATATTTGCTCACCTGCACTGGGTTTTGAGCAGTTGGCTGCTGATTTGGGCTTCTGCCGATGATATTAAGTCCGGCCTAAGTTTAGGATTAGTCACTGGTGCTTTATTAGTTCAATATGCTTTCTTGCAAGGGCGAAATAATCTCGATCGCCAATGGGCTGAAATTTGGATTTACTTGGGCTGGCTAGAAGCCTTTGGCATCCGGCTTTATTGGATCAATACGCCTTTAGTTAAGTATATTTCCGGGCCGCTGGGGCCTTGGAAAGTTGCCCTCGCTTCTCTATTAGCCTATTTCCTTTACATTTTGCCTTGGGACAACTGGGGTTGGTCAAAAAAACCTTGGCAGGTAATTGCTTCGCTGATTCCAATAGTTACTATTTTGGAAAGTCCGGCTAAGTTTTATCCGATTAGCTTGCTGATAGCTGCCGCCTTCTATGTTTTCCTAGCTTGGGAAAGGCAGGAAGTCCGTTTTACCTATGTGAGTGTGGCGATAATTGATTGGATAATGCTGCGGTGGTTTGGGGAAATAGGATTGACTCAGCCGGAGTGGTTTTTTACTCCTTTGGGGCTTTCTTTCCTTTATATTACTCAGTTCGATCGCACTCTCAAATTACCCGCACAAAAACCGCTACGCCACACTCTGCGAATGCTTGCAACGGCGCTGATTTGCGGGATGCCTCTTTTGACTCAGCAAAGCCACGGTTTAGTTGCGGCAGCTTTTAGTTTACTGGCGATTGCCGCGGGTTTGGCGCTGCGAGTTCGGGCGTTTTTGTTTGTGGGAACGGGATTTTTTTTAATCAATGTTTTCTATCAGTTGGTGGTTCTAATCTTCGATTATCCGCTGATTAAATGGGCGATTGGTCTGGCTTTTGGGATTGCGTTTATCTGGATTGCTGCTACTTTTGAAACGCGGCGTGATCGCATTTCTGCTTTGGTGCAGCATTGGGTTGTGCAATTGCAATCGTGGGATTAAATTTTCCCTTAATCAACTTTTGTTGGGTGGTTAGGGTGGGTTTACCAAAACCCTAACCCTATGATTATTTGTTGATGAAGTTTTGAAAAATCGCCCTTTTTTTTTGGGTAAAAAGCTTGACACTGTTAGCTTGACAATGTATTATTTAATAATGGGAATAGTGGCAATTTTAAAACTTAACTCACTACTTCCATTATCTAAAATATACCTTAAAAGCAAACTAATATCAATAGGTAAAAATTCCTTTTTTTGCGCCGCGATTTGAGATTGTGAAAGCAGCAAAGGCGATGAAACAGAAAAAGGGCAACTAAAAGGAGCGCCAAATAAATGATGACAACTCAGTTAATCAAGCGCCTGTTCACAGTAAAAGAATATCATCAGATGATTAAATCTGGCATCTTGACAAAAGATGATAAAGTTGAATTGATTCGAGGAGAAATCGTTCAAATGGCCGCCGTCGGTAGAAGGCATACATCTCATGTCAAGCGTCTGACAGAGTTATTTTATACCCGCTTATTATCGAGAGTAACCATTGGAGTTCAAGATCCGGTAGAATTGGACGATCGCTCGGAACCTGAACCGGATATTTCCTTACTGCGACGGCGCGATGATTTTTACGAATCGGGACATCCTCAGTCTGAGGATATTTTACTCATTGTGGAAGTAGCGGATGCAACCGCTGAAACTGACAGAAATATCAAAATTCCTCTTTATGCCGAAGACAATATTGTAGAAGTTTGGCTGGTAGATATTAACGAGCAATGTGTAGTAGTTTATCGCGAACCTTCTCCATCGGGATACCAAAATATTCAAAGATTCCAGCGGGGTCAGACTTTATCTATTCTAGCTTTTCCAGATGTAGAAATTGCTGTAGATAATGTGTTGGGATAAAAGAGCCAAAACTCATACGATTTTAGATTTTAGATTTTAGATTTTAGAATGGGGAATGACTTATTATATAAGGATTTGGAGCTTGCCTAAAGTTGCTTTTTTTAAACGGGTTTCATTTAATTAAAAACCCGGTTTCTCCGAGAAACCGGGTTTTTAATTAACAGTATTTATCCGTCTGTAGACTGCATTAATGGCTCAATGCGAATTCGGGCAATTTCGGCTCAGATGAACCATCGGGCACTACCTTAACCTGACCGTTTTCATCCACATCCACGATCGCCTTTTGGCCGTCTTTCAGCTTGCCAGACAGCATTTCCTCAGCCAGTACATCTTCCAACAACCGCATGATGGCGCGGCGCAAAGGTCGAGCACCGTAGCTGGGATTGTAGCCTTCTGTAACTAACAAGTCCTTGAACCGTTCTGTCACCGACAAAGTAATACCCTGTTCGGTTAAGCGGCTGAAGACTTGCTGCAACATAATGTCCGCAATCTGCTTGACTTCTTCCCTGTTCAACTGGCGGAACACGATAATCTCATCCAAGCGGTTGATAAATTCGGGACGGAAAAACTGTTTCAGTTCTTCGTTTACCAAGCTGCGAACGCGGTTGTACTGCGCGTCTGCGGCACTTTCAGTAAACTCGAAACCAAGACCGCCACCACCTTTTTCAATCACTCGCGAACCGATGTTGGAGGTCATGATCAGCAGTGTATTCTTAAAGTCTACTGTCCGACCTTTAGCATCCGTCAAGCGGCCGTCTTCTAAGATTTGCAGCATCATGTTGAAGACATCCGGGTGAGCTTTTTCGATTTCGTCGAACAAGATGACCGTGTAAGGACGGCGCCGGACTGCTTCTGTTAGTTGGCCGCCTTCATCGTAGCCGACGTAACCGGGAGGCGAACCGATGAGTTTGGAAACCGTGTGGCGTTCCATGAATTCGGACATATCTAACCGAATCATGGCTTCTTCGGAACCGAAGAAATAAGTTGCTAGGGCTTTTGTAAGTTCCGTTTTGCCGACGCCGGTGGGGCCGGAAAAGATGAAACTGGCGATCGGGCGATTCGGATTTTTCAAGCCTACCCGCGCGCGGCGGATGGCCCGAGAAACTGCGGTGACAGCTTCTTCTTGACCGATCAAGCGCTGGTGCAGGGTGTCTTCCATGTGCAGCAGCAATTCCGATTCGGATTCTGTCAGCTTGCTGACTGGTACTCCCGTCCAATTAGCCACGATGTGGGCGATGTCTTCTTCGGTGACGACAGGAGAGGTTTTGAGTTGGCTTTTGTTGATCGTAGCTTCGGCGATTTCGGCTTCAATTTCTAATTCGCGATCGCGCAATTTTCCAGCTTTGTCGAAGTCTTGCTCGCGCACTGCTGCATCTTTTTCTTTTGTTACTGCTGGCAGTTGCTTTTTGAGTTCTTTAACTTCGGGCGGGGTTTGTGAATTCATCACGCGGACGCGGGAACCTGCTTCGTCAATTAAGTCGATCGCCTTGTCTGGCAAAAACCGATCATTAATGTATCTGTCTGACAGTGTTGCTGCTGCTTCTAAAGCTGCGTCGGAAATTGTCAGTCTGTGATGCTGTTCATAAGCCGATCGCAACCCGTACAATATTTCTATTGTTTCAGCCACACTCGGTTCACCGACTTTGATCGGTTGGAACCGGCGTTCTAAGGCAGCGTCACGCTCGATGTGCTTACGATATTCGTCCAAGGTAGTGGCGCCGACACACTGCAATTCGCCTCTAGCAAGGGCGGGTTTGAGCATATTGGAGGCGTCCATGCTGCCTTGAATTGCGCCTGCACCGACTAAGGTGTGAATTTCATCGATGACCAGAATAATGTTGCCGGCAGCCCGAATTTCGGCCATGATTTTCGTCAGCCGTTCTTCAAATTCGCCTCGGAACTTTGTACCAGCAATCAGCGAACCCATATCGAGGCTGATTACTTGTTTGTCTTCTAAAATTTCCGGGACGTTTCTATTAACAATCCGCTGGGCTAGGCCTTCGGCGAGGGCTGTTTTGCCGACTCCCGGTTCGCCTACTAATACTGGATTGTTCTTGGTGCGGCGGCCGAGAACTTGGATCACGCGCTCGATTTCATTTTCGCGACCCACCACGGGATCGAGTTTGCCTGCTGCGGCTAACTTGGTCAAGTTTGTGCCAAATTCTTCTAAAGTCGGGATTTTACGATCGCCACTATCTCCCCTACCTCCGGGTACCGCCGCCACTTCTCCTACGGCACGAATTACCTGCGTGCGGACTCTCTGGCGATCGATTCCCAAGTTTTGCAGCACCTTCGCCGCCACCCCTTCATCGTCCTGAATCAGCCCCAGCAGGATGTGTTCGGTGCCGATGTAATTGTGGCCTAACTGCCGCGCTTCGTTCAGCGCCGTCTCAAAAATGCGCTTGACGCGGGGGGTAAAAGGAATTTCCGGCGGGAGGAACCCAGAACCTCTACCGATGATATTTTCGATTTCATTGCGCGCCTCTTTCAAGTTGAGGCCCATATCCAGTAATACTTTTGCAGCGATGCCAGTGCCTTCGCCGACGAGCCCCAGAAGAATTTGCTCGGTGCCTACAAAATTGTGACCGAGGCGTCGCGCTTCCTCTTGGGCTAGCATGATTGCTTTAATGGCTTGTTCTGTAAAGCGTTCAAACATATTTTTTCTATCCTACTGTCTTGGCGAGGGCTGTATCGCTGCTGGTGAGGAGCGATTTGGAACACTACACAAATTATAGATGTAAATTTTTGTGTATTTCCTTCTCTAACAATGTATCTTGCTAAAGGGGTAGGGACAGTGGGGAGAGCCGAATAGTAGGGGTGTGGTTGCCGTCCGCCACCAACGACTATTAATTGAGAATAATAGTAGCAAAATGGCTTTGTTGCATAGATACTATAATTTCTTATATATCAAAATTTTATACCCGTAAATAAAATTGATTTTTTTACTTTAAGTAGACCATTTAACTAAGCTAAGCATATAACGGTTGCCCTGTCAAGACTTTTGACGATTGACGGTGGTCGTGCCGTCAGCCAACAGTCAACAGCGAACAGCGACTCGAATCAAATATATTTCCAACTCAGAGGAGAACTCCATGCAATTTCTCTCGCAATACCAAATCTACTCCACTCTCCACGAAGGTATCGAAACGATTATTTATCGAGGAAAAATCCCCACCCACCAGGATACAACCGTACTCAAAATCCTGAAAGCTGAATATCCCACCCTCGATGCAATTACCCGCATCAAGCACGAGTATCGCATTCGCCAACATTTAGACCATCCGGGCCTAGTTAAAGTCATTAGCCTAGAAACATTTGACAACCGTCTGGGCTTGCTTTTAGAAGACTTTGAGGGCGAATCTATCGATCGCCTGATGTCCAGACAAAAGCTCGAAGTTATCACCTGTTTGAGGTTTGGTATTCAACTCATAAAAACCTTAGAATATCTGCATCTTCAAAAAATTATTCATAAAGATATTAAGCCTAGCAATATCATCATCAACAGCCAAACAGGAATTATTAAGCTGACAGATTTCGGGATTGCTTCACGATTGTCCAAAGAAAATCCCCAAATTAATAATATTAACTCGATCGTCGGTACTTTTGCTTATATGTCTCCCGAACAAACCGGGAGAATGAACCGCACCCTTGACTACCGCACCGACTTTTATTCTCTCGGAATTACTTTATATGAAATGCTGACAGGTCAACTGCCATTTATGAGCAACGACCCGTTAGAGATAGTTTACAGCCACATAGCTTGTCAAGCAATTTTACCCCATCACATTAATTCAGACATTCCACCAGCAATCTCACAAATTGTGATGAAATTGATGGCCAAAAATGCCGAACAGAGATATCAAAGCGCAGGCGGATTGTTGGCAGATTTAGAAATTTGTTTAAATCAGTTAGAAACTACAGGCAAGATAGTAGATTTTACGCCGGGAAACTTAGATATATTGAGTCAGTTGTTGATTCCTCAAAAATTGTACGGTCGGGAAACACAAGTCAGCGAACTATTGGCAGCATTTGAACGTGTAGCTAATCCTCGCGAGGAAAATTCTTCCCCTTCCCAAATTGAACTGATCCTAGTGTCGGGTTATGCAGGTATAGGCAAATCTGCCGTAGTTAGCGAAATCCAAAAACCCATCACCAGACAGCGGGGTTATTTTATTTCAGGTAAATTTGACCAATTCAAGCGGAATATACCTTACGCATCTTTAATTCAAGCTTTTCAATCTTTGATCCAGCAGTTACTTGCCGAAAATAACAAAAAATTACAAGATTGGCAACATAAACTTTTAGCCGCACTAGGCGATGCCGGACAAGTAATTATTGACGTGATTCCCGAACTAGAATTGGTAATAGGCAAACAGCCTGCCGTTGCGGAACTTGCCCCCACAGAAGCACAAAACCGCTTTAACAGGCTATTCAAAGAATTTATCCACGTATTCGCGCAAAAAGAGCATCCATTAGTCATCTTTCTTGATGACTTGCAGTGGTCAGATTCAGCAACCTTGAAATTAATGGAATTGCTGGCGACTGACCCCGATAGCAAATATTTACTATTAATTGGAGCCTATCGAGACCATGAAGTTAGCTCTACACATCCTTTAAGGCAAACAGTAGAGTACCTTCAACAAACGGGTATTATTATCAACAATTTAGTGCTGGAACCTCTTTCTTTAGCCCAGGTTACTGAGTTAATTTCGGAGACATTGAATGACTCAGACCGAATTCAACCTTTAGCGGAGTTAATTTGGAATAAGACTGGTGGGAATCCTTTTTTCTTGACGCAATTGCTCAACACTCTTTATCAAGAAAAACTTTTGAGATTTGACTTTACCAAGCTGCTGTCTCCCGCAAGAAGAGGGGAGTGGCAGTGGAACATTGAGGAGATTCAGGCTATTGGCATCACAGATAAGAGTGTAGTTGAACTGGTAGCCAGTCGGATTCAACAACTGCCAGAGAGTACACAAGAAATTTTGAAATTGGCGGCTTGTGTTGGGGACAAATTCACTTTAGATGTTCTCTCTACTGTCAACGCAAAATCTCCATCAGTCACTGCGACTGAACTCTGGGATGCTTTGCAAGCAGGGTTAATACTTCCTTTGAATGAGAGTTACCTCATTCCTTTATTTTTAGATGGAGAAGGAGGAGCTAATTTAACTTTCGATTCTTCGCGAATCAGCTATAAATTTTTGCACGATCGCGTCCAGCAAGCTGCATATTCGCTGATTCCTGATGATGAAAAGAAAGTCACTCATCTTAGCATCGGTAAATTGCTGTTTGAAAATACGCCCGCCGATAAAGTAGAAGAGAAAATTTTTGATATTATCAACCAGTTGAATGTAGGAATTGATTGTCTGCTCCTGCAATCAGAAAAAGATGAATTAGCAGGATTAAATTTAATTGCTGGACATAAGGCAAAAGTAGCTAATGCTTACGAACCCGCTGTTAAGTATTTAAATGCCGGAATGTCGTTATTAGCACCTGATAGCTGGGATCGCAACTATAGCATGACGCTGCGGTTGTATGTAGAGACGCTGGAAGCGGAATATTTAAACACCAACTTCGATCAAGCAGAAAATTTGGCGGAAGTGGTTTTGCGATCGGCTAAAAACCAGCTTGACATAGTGAAAGTGTATCAGCTCAAGATCCTATTTTATCAGGCTCAAAGCCAGATGCTAAAAGCTGTTGAAACAGGTCTAGAAGTGCTGGAAATGCTGGGACTCAACCTATTAGACAACGAAACCATTGCAGTGCCAAAATTGCCACGAATTGAGGAATTAGAAAACCTGCCAGTTATGACAGATCCATATCTACTGGCAGCTATGGAAATCCTGACAGCCCTCTATCCTCCTGCTTATATTGCCAAACCTGAAATTGTGTCCTCCCTCGTCTTGACTATGGTCAATCTTTGTATCGATCACGGTCATTCAGCATTAGCTACTTTTCCCTATACTCTTTATGGAATGATTCTGTGCGGCATCGAAGGCGACATCGAAGCAGGCTACTACGCTGGATTAATCGCTTTAAAGCTACTAGAACAATTTAATGCTAGCCAACAGAAAGCTAAGGTTTATGTAATGTTTAATGCTCATATAAGAATCTGGAAAGAGTCTAGTAAAAATACACTTAATTCATTTCTAGAAGGGATGAAATCTGGTGTAGAAAATGGTGATTTAGAATGGGCGGTTTATAATTTTATGCACTATATTACTAATTTAGTGTTAGTGGGAGAACAGTTAGAATATGTCGAAGAAAAACAAAGCGTTTGTATGGAGTTTTTGCAAAAAAATAAACACGAATTTGCCATGGGTTATGCTCAAATTTGGCAAGTAACTGCTTCAAGCTTAAGAAGCAAAACATCAGAGCAAGTACGATTAGTTAGCGGCAGGTTGGATGAACCTGCTGTGATGTCCCGTTGGCAGAAAGAAAATAATCGAATGTCGCTGTTTGCAGCTTATGTTGCTAAATTGATGCTGCTTTATTTATTGAAAGATTATGCTGCGGCTGTGGCCAGCGGTAAATTAGCGGTAGAATACGCAGATGGGGCGATCGGCTTAATCACTGTTGGGATACACAATTTCTACTATTCGCTGGCTCTCCTCGCTCACTATCCTGACAGTGACAATCAAGAAGCATACCTAGCTATTGTTAACTCTAATCAGCAAATTATGAAAAAGTGGGCCTGCCATGCACCCATGAATTATCAGCATAAGTACGAGTTAGTCGAAGCAGAAAAAGCGCGAGTTGTCAACGATAAACTTGCCGCAATGGATTATTATGACTTAGCTATTAAAGGAGCTGCTGCTAACGGTTACATCCACGAAGAAGCATTAGCTTATGAATTAGCGGGAGAGTTTTATCTATCTTTGGATAAAGAGATAAGTGCTCGAGCTTATCTGACCAAAGCTTATTATGCTTACATCCGCTGGGGATCTACAGCCAAAGTTAAAGACTTAGAATCCCGTTATCATTATTTAGTTGAGCGCCATCAAGACCCAATACATAAAAATGTTATCAGCACTGCCCAAACTACTATGAACAATAGTTTGGTGCTGGATTTTTCAACAGTTGTCAAAGCATCACAAGCTGTTTCGAGCGAAATTATTCTCAGCCGATTGCTAGAGAAACTCGTACAGCTTGTAAAGGAAAACGCAGGCGCTCAAAAAGTATTATTTCTTGCCAAGACAGGTAATCAATTATTCATAGAAGCTGGACTTACCGATCAGTTTAATGATCTAACCGTGTTACCATCTCTCCCGATTGCCGAATCGGATATCCTCCCAATTTCCTTGATTAACTATGTAGAAAGAACCCAAAAATACTTGGTTTTAGATGATGCTACCCGATCCGAGCAATTCCAATTTGACCCTTATATTGCGGTCAATCAACCCCTATCTATCCTAGTATTGCCAATTATCCATCAAGGCAACCTTACGGGAATTTTTTACTTAGAAAATAATTTAACCAAAGGTGCTTTTACTAGCGACAGGCTAGAAATTTTGGGAATCCTGTCTGCACAAGCCGCTATTTCTCTAGAAAATGCTCGTTTTTATAGTATTCTGGAAACGCGAGTAGCCCAAAGAACTGAGAATTTGCATACTGCATTAGAAGAACTTCGCCACACTCAATTGCAGCTAATTCAAAGTGAAAAAATGTCCAGTTTAGGGCAAGTTGTCGGGGGAGTGGCTCACGAAATTAATAACCCGATTAACTTTATTTATGGAAATTTATATTACACCAATGAATACGCTGAAAACTTACTAAATATACTACGTTTATACCAAAAAAATTACCCCAATCCCGTGCTAGAAATAGTAAATGAAACAGAGCAAATAGATTTAGATTTTTTAATGAATGATTTCACTAAAATGATAGATTCAATGAGAGTGGGCGCTGCGAGAGTTCGCGATATTGTGCTGTCGCTGCGAAACTTTTCTCGGCTAGATGAATCTGATAGAAAATGGGTTAATATCCACGAAGGTATGGACAGCACCTTGATGATTTTGGATCACAAATTACTTAATATTCAAGTGATCAAGAAGTACGACAATTTGCCTTTAGTTAACTGCTATCCGGGAGAAGTTAATCAGGTATTTATGAATGTCCTGACCAATGCGATTGATGCTTTTTGTCGCGAAAGAGGGAGTGAAGTTGACTCGAAACACACTCCTACAATTCAGATTTGCACTGAAGTCGCGGAAGGAAATCAAGTAGCGATTCGCATTGTTGATAATGGTGTGGGGATGAATTCGGAGGTGCGGGGTAAAATATTCGATCCGTTTTTTACTACTAAACCGATAGGTAAGGGGACTGGTTTAGGATTGTCTATCAGTTATCAAATTGTGGTAGAACAGCATGGAGGAAAGTTAATTTGCAAGTCGGAACCTGGAGAGGGCAGCGAGTTTACTATACTGCTGCCGTATTGATTAATTAAAGCCATCGTGACAGCAACTGCTCAAATACTTCCACAAAGCCGATCGCAAGTTGAATCAATGGCCAACCCACCAGACAAATTAACACCGCCCAGCGAGTTTGAATATCCAAACCTTGCCGAACCGCGACAATTACAGCTAGCAAACTCCAGACAACTAATATGCGCTCTATTCCTTCTCCCAGCAAGGGAATTAAGGTTAAGAAACTCAGAACTTGGGGGGCGTAGGCAAATCCGATTGGAACCAGCAGCTCCCGATAAGTTACGTGACCCGGTTTCAGCCACTCCCCGATTTTAAAGATAGTGAAAGTCCAAAAATAATAACCCCCCGCGACTGCCAAACCCTCTATGAAAAGTCCTAGAAATAATATTGATAGCTCAGTTCGGTTGATTAACAAGATGACAGAACTGCCCAACACGCGGGACAGCGCAGCTAAAATTACAATTGTTAAAGCTATTCGCTTAGTTCTGCGAGTGTAGGGAGTTTTTTCGTAAAAGTTGCCGTTCAAAGAAAGTGCGTTCCAAAGCGTTGCGCCCAAACCTGCAATTGAATCTTCTCCCTTCACGTTGAACTCCTGCTCCTCAAGATAGTTGACAACTTGTACAAAATAAGCTCTAATACAGCAGAATCACCGAACTATTTCTAGGTAATTAAGTAATTAATTGGCATTCTACCAGATTTTATTAAATGCTAAGATTGATTTTACGGATACTTGCATGGCTGCGCGGGGGAAGTTTAAACTTGTTGCTGATCGCAGGTGTAATTTTGATAATTTGGGGCATTCTTTCGCCGGTGGGGACTGTTATATGGTGGCTGAATCAAAGTGCCGAAACTTTTGGTATCAAGAAAAATCCACCGGAGATATTGCCATCTAAGAAGGGCAATCTAGAAGCGCGTAAGTCTTCGCAGATAAATTGTTATATCATTTTTTTACCGGGAGTTGGCGATTTTTCGGGGGACGAATTAACCCCTGGTGAAGAGTTGTTTCTCAAGCGTTTAGTTAAAAGTCACCCGCAGTGCGTAGCAGTGGGCGATGTTTTTCCTTACTCAGTTTCTAACAAAAGTTTAGGAGGAGAGCGCTGGCTAGCTCCTTTTTGGCGGTTTGCAGAACAGGCAAAAAAAGGGCCGATTGCGGGGAATATATTCATTAAAATTCGCAATCTCTGGAGGTTTGCAATTTCTCTAGATTATCGCTACGGCTTTGCATACAATCAGGGAATAGCTAATGTAATTATCGAGAGGATGAATGCTCAATCTCCCTTTTCAGTTAAGTCTCAACAACCGGTGAAAGTTATTTTAATTGGCACTAGCGGCGGCGCACAAGTTGCTTTGGGTGCTACTCGCTATCTTAAAGAATGGCTGAAGGCAGAAATTACGGTTGTTTCGGTTGGGGGGGTTTTTTCGGGAGAAAATGGTTTTGCAGAAGCCGATCGCATTTTCCACTTTCGCGGCACTCGCGATTCAATTGAGGATATCGGCGGCATAGTTTTTCCCAGTCGCTGGTACTGGTACGCGACTTCTCCTTTCAACCAAGCTCGTTTGCAAGGCCGCTATGCAGAAGCTGTGAGCGGCCCTCACAAGCACGACGGCGATGAGGGATATTTTGGGGAAAATCTAGCAGCGGATGGTAAAAAGTATGTAGATATAACGCTGGACAAAATTAATCAATTGCCTGTTTGGTCTGAGGGCGCGCGCGATTGATGAGTTCTTGCATATTCGATAGTCATTAGTTATTAATTGTGTCATTGTTGGTTGTGCGTCGCTTGAAGCTGGGCCTTGTTGACTTCCAGTCTCTACCTCCAATTCGCAATTCCCGATGCCCAATTCCCCATTCCCCATTCCCCATTCCCTATTATAAATGTCTCGACCAACATTATATATTGCCATCACAAATCACGGATTCGGCCACGCTGTCCGAGTCTCCTCCGTAGCTGCAAAAATTCAAGAATTAAATCCAGAGATTTTACTAATTATCACAACAACAGCTCCTCGCTGGCTGCTAGAATCTTATATTAGTGGCGACTTTATCCACCGTCCCCGTGCTTTTGATGTGGGTGTGGTGCAAGCTGACAGTTTGAATATGGATAAAGACGCGACACTGCAAAAATTACGGGAAATTCGGAAAAAGCAAAATTCCCTAATTGCCAGCGAAGTTAATTTTATTAAGCAAAATCGGGTGGGTTTGGTGCTGGCAGATATTCCTCCTTTGGCAACGCGAATGGCGGCAGCGGCTGGGGTTCCTTGCTGGATGATGAGCAATTTTGGGTGGGATTTTATCTATCGCGATTGGGGCGGGGAATTTGCAGAAATGGCAGATTGGATTGGTGAGTGTTTCGGAATGTGCGATCGGCTTTTTCGTCTTCCTTTGCACGAACCGATGGCAGCTTTCCCAAATATTCAAGATGTGGGCTTGACTGGTGGCAATCCTCGCTACAGTAACGAAAAAATTCGGGAAGTATTCGGCATCGAAGCACCGCTGGAAAAAACTGTATTGCTGACTTTCGGCGGATTGGGTTTAGAGGAAATTCCTTATCAAAATTTACAGCAATTTAGCGACTGGCAATTTATTACTTTTGATGCGGGATCTCCCGATTTGCCGAATTTGATTAAAGTCAAAAATCAGGAGTTTGCAAAATCTCTCCCGATTTTACCGCGTCCGGTTGATATTATGCCTGTCTGCGGGCTGTTAGTTTCTAAACCGGGATACAGCACTTTTGCGGAAGCTTTGCGCTTGGAAATACCTGTTGTTTCTATAATGAGAGAAGGTTTTGCAGAAGCTGCGGTGTTGCTGGAAGGGATTCAAAATTATGCGGAACATCAAATTTTGACGGCGGCTGAGTTTTTTGAGGGGGATTGGGAGTTTTTGCGAAAACCGCTGCATCCGCCCTGTTTGTCGGATAAATTGGATAAAAATGGTACGGAGGATCTCGCCCAAGCTGTTGTAGACTATTTTTCATAAGTGCGATTAGAAATCGATCTTAAACAAACAAAGTCTACCTCCGCCGACAGAAGACTTTTGCATCAGTGTCATCCAAAATCTAAAATCTAAAATCTAAAATCGAATGAATCACTATCAACAGATACTCAAGATTCAAACTACAGGGAAATCTTTGGGGAAAATCACTCCTAAGATAGAAGATGTGGTGGCGAATTCAGGTATTAAAACGGGACTTTGTAGTTTATTTTTGCGCCATACTTCTGCTAGTTTGGTGATTCAAGAAAATGCTGACCCGGATGTACTTAAGGATTTGGCTAACTTTTTAGCTAAACTGGTACCGGAGGACGATCGCTACATTCACGATGCGGAAGGCCCAGACGATATGCCGGCCCACATTCGCACTGCGCTGACTCATACTTCTGAACAAATCCCGATCGATCGCGGCAGGTTGCTGTTAGGAACTTGGCAGGGCATTTACCTGTGGGAACATCGCCAGCGGAGTCACATTCGCGAATTAGTTGTTCACGTCAGCGGCACTTGATCGGAATTTGTACCTCGCTGATTTTAGTTGCTTCCGGCGTCATCGGGGAATTGTAAAAAAAGCGGCGCGGCGGCCCGACTATTTCGTATTCAGGATGTTCTTGAAGCCAATCTTTGAGTTTCTGGAGGTTATTTTCGTAGCTTTCCCAAGTGTAGGCCCCGCCCACGCCGATGCTGACAACCATCATGGGCGAAGTATCCGTAACTTCTACAGCGGAGTTAACGCTGCTGGGGGCGATATTTGGTGCGGGATAGAGGAACGAAACTTCAGCTTGAGGAACTGCATCGATTTGCCCGGAAGTTTCCGTGTAGCGCGCTTCTACTGGCGTTGTCATCGCAATTTGGTTGTTGCTGATGTGTTGAAATAAGGGATTGAAGGCGATTCCTGTTGCTTGTCGCAAATCGCCCGCGTGGGTGTAGGTGACAGCGCGGTAGTGAGGATATTGCTTAACTTCTATGACCCCAATCTGTGCGGGTTCAGGGAATCCAGTAGGTAATACCATTTGAGATTTGAAAGTTGAGATTTTACATTGAATAATGGGGAAGACTGACTCCGCAAGGGTTTGGAACTTGCTTGCAGTTGCATGGTTTTTGGCAACTGGTATAAATAGGCTGAGATTGTTTGCAGACAATCGTTCAGGTGGCACAATTAGTTTAGCAGTTATTTAAGGCACTGCTAACTGTCGATCGCCTAGAATTAGTTGAGAGATTATTAATTAACCTCATAATAATACGGACGGCACTGAGTAAGCAGAGAAACATTAATCTAGTTGTGCTTGAAAAATTAGCGTTTTTCAGGTGTTTGCTATTTGTGTCGGAAAATATTCGGTTGTTGGGCCGATCGAGCTGTGCGTTCTCAGTTATTGCCACGCTTATCGCGTTCAGTAACGTCGATCAATTATACCGCTTTCAGGGAATGACGTATGAAAAAGATTCTAGTGATTGAGGACGAGCAAGTAATTCGCGAGAATATTCTCAAACTCCTCAAAGCTGAAGGTTTCGACGTGACGGGTGCAGAAAATGGATCACAAGGTTTATATGCGGCGGTGTCAAATGTTCCCGACGTGATTATTTGCGACGTGATGATGCCAGAACTTGACGGGTATGGGGTGCTGATGGCCTTGCGATCTAATCCTGTTACTGCTACAGTACCTTTTGTTTTTCTCACCGGTAAAGCCGATCGCTCTGAAATGCGACAAGGTATGGAATTGGGAGCAGATGATTACCTGACTAAACCTTTTAGTAAAGCTGAACTTGTGGGCGCGATATCGAGCCGCTTGAAAAAACAAGAAGCTGTAGCCGAACAGTACAGTATTTTGCAGTCGCAAGCCAGCGAATTTATCCAAAATACAGCAGATAAATTAGAGCAGATAAAAACCCGTTTGTGCAACGCACTGGAACGAGAAGAATTCCAAGTTTACTATCAGCCCCAAGTCAATGTCCAGACAGGTAAAATTATGAGCGCAGAAGCTTTAGTGCGCTGGGTACATCCAGAAAAAGGGCTAATTTCGCCCGCAGAATTTATTCCCCATGCCGAAGAAACTGGCTTCATTGTACAGTTAGGGGAGTGGGTTTTGCACACAGCTTGCAAGCAAATGCAAGTTTGGCAAAATGCTGGTTTTTCGCTTCGGATAGCGGTGAATCTGTCGCCGCGCCAATTTCACCAACCGGATCTCAGCAGCAGAGTTGCCCAAATTTTAGCAGAAACTGGTTTGCAAGCGAGCAGTTTGGAATTAGAGCTGACAGAAAGTTTGATGGTAGAAGATGCCGAAAGTGCGATCGCGACTTTGCAACACTTGAAAAATTTGGGAGTTTGTATCTCTCTTGACGATTTCGGAACTGGGTATTCTTCTTTAAGCTATCTCACACAATACCCCTTCGATACTTTAAAAATAGACCGCTGTTTTATCACCAACATCACTGATGGTTGCACAAATGCAGCGATTGTGAAAGCTATTATTGAAATGGCGCACAGTCTCTGTCTTGAGGTAATTGCCGAAGGAGTTGAAACAGAAGCAGAAAAAGATTTTCTCTGGCGCTATAAGTGCGATATAATGCAAGGATATTTGTTCAGTCCTCCTTTGGCGGCAGCGGATTTTGAACAGTTGTTGGTGGCAGGTAAATAAAATATCTATTAAGTCAATATTGAGCAGAGAATTAAGTGCGATCGGGGTGGAATATGGTTTTAGAATCCAGCAGTAACGTTGACTCACTCAAATCAAGCCATAAAAAAAATCAGGATTTTTACCTAGCTGTTCAAATAGCTATAGTGATAGTGTTTTTAGCTATTTTGTCCAAATTTTTTATCATAGTCAACGCTGGAGAACGGGGCGTACTGATGCAGTTTGGTAAAGTGCAAGAACAGGTACTCGGAGAAGGACTTCACGTAATATTCCCCACAGTTTATAGTGTAAAAAAGTTGAGCGTCCGGGTACAAAAACAGGAAATTTCCGCTGAAGCTTCCTCAAAAGATTTGCAAGATGTTTTCACGGATGTAGCGCTCAACTGGCATATTATCCCAGAAGAAGCCAATGCTATTTTTCAACAAATAGGTGACGAGAAAGAAGTCGTGACTCGCATTATCGAGCCGGCTGTTGAAGAAGTATTAAAAGCAGTTATGGCTAAATACACCGCTGAAGAAATTATTACTAAACGGGGAGAAGTTAAAGCCGCAGTTGATGATTCTTTGACCTTGAGGCTGGTTACATATCACATTGCCGTTGACGATATTTCTTTAGTACACGTTCACTTTTCTGAGCGGTTTAGCGAGGCGGTGGAGGCGAAACAAATTGCCGAACAGGAGGCAAAAAGAGGGGAGTTTTTAGCGCTGAAAGCAGCAAAACAGGCGGACGCTAAGGTGAATTTAGCCAAGGGAGAAGCCGAAGTGCAAAGGTTGCTGCGGGACAATTTGACTCCGGAACTTTTGGAAAGGCAGGCTATAGAAAAATGGGATGGGAAATTGCCGCTGATTGTTGGTGATGGGGGTAAAAATTTATTGGATTTGAGGAAACTATTGAACAGCGGTCATTAAGGTAATTAGATATCTCCCATAATTCTTGTGGAACAGGCAGGATGCCTGTTCAAAACTTGCTTTTGAGGAGATGTCTATTAAGTAGGGACACGGCACCGTGCCTTTCGTTGTGTCCCTACTTAACGTACAACCAATAGTCCGGCAAGGCAAGGGTTGAAACCCCTGCCTCAAAGCTAAAGTCGTCTGAAGACGACTAATGAGTTCTTCAGTCCTCTTTGAGAGGACTTTAGCTATTAGACAGGGGTTTCAACCCCTGGCGGACTGACGGGCGGACGGAAGGACTGGGCGGACTGACAGCTTAACTTGACACTAATCGGCTCTTGGAGTGTCCCTACTGGGGTCTTACCAATTACCAGCACCTTAAGTTAATATCTGTTCAAAAGCTTTAGTAATTCCAGTTTGAAAACGCTGTCGGTGCTTCAGTTTTAAAACGGGTTTAATTATTTCCAAACATACATTAGAACTTGGTTGGCTATCTATAATTTTAATCGCTCGTAGTGTAGATAGCTGCAATTCTTTTTTTACCATCAATTCAGGAATAGCCGCTGCACCTGTGCCACTTTCCACCACTGCTTTTACCATTTCACTGCTGTTCAAAACTAAAGTTACATTCAATTCATCGGGATTAACGCCCCAACTTTGCAAAGCTTGTTCCAACATTTGCTGAACTCCAGAACCAGCTTCTCGCATCACCCAATCCGTTTTCGCAATTTCCGTTAAACTCACTTCTGCACGTTCAAACCAAGGGTGAGATTGGCCAACTACAATCAGCAAGCGTTCGCTGCCTACAACTTCTTCCTCTAGAGTGCTCTTAAGCGAAGCTTTAATGTCTCCCGTCACTAAACCCAAATCAAATGTTCCCGTCGCCGTCCCCGCACAAATTTCTTCGGCATTTGCCAGAGTACAATTCACGGAAATACCAGGATATTGCTGTTTAAACTTGCTAAGTTTATCCGGCAACCAATAATTGCCAATGGTCAGACTGCAACCCAAGTTTAATTCGCCTCGCTGCAAGTCATTCAACTCCCGCAAACCTCTCTCAGTCAAAGCAACTTGGTCGAGAATTTTCTGTGTTTCAACTTGCAGCAACTTCCCAGCATCTGTGATTTCGATCCGGCGGCCGATGCGGTGAAATAGTTTTACTCCGTATTGCGCCTCTAAGCTTTGGATTGTCGCGCTGACAGCGGGTTGGGTGATGTAAAGTTCCTCCGCTGCGCGGCTGAAGTGCAGGTGTTCCGCCACAGCTAGAAAAACTCGCAGTTGGTCAAGTGTCATTCCGGCCATGCGGAGTACCTTTTTACTAAATACAGACATTTTTTTTTGGAAATAAAAATCTTTGGCGGCTAAACTTTGACCTGAACTTTTCGAGTCTCTGGTACAGGCTGGAATTCCCCAAAAAGCACGGTTGTCAGCCGCTATTTAATTTTCCTTTTAACATCAAGGGTTTGGGCTGGTGGCGACAGATAGGTCTCGTCTTCCAACAGTTCTTTTGCCACGGCACTGCATCACTTGTATTTATTAATTCGATAAACAACACCATTTGATTCTACCTGTCAAGAGCCTTAAGGTAATACTTAAGCTTCTAATGCAGGGTCCAATGCGGAAGCAGCACCAACAAGTTTAAGCCGATCGCCAAAAGTCGATCGACAAAAAGAGAGAAGATAAATGACCAAGAAAACGCCAAAAAATCAGAGTGCACACGGCTTAAAGCCGGACTGCCTCTCCTTCGGGGAGGTTTTAGCTCAATCCTTTGCCGTCATTGCACCTACAACTATCCCAGCATCTAATATAGGGTTAATTGTCGCTCTTTCGGGTAAGGGGGCTTGGCTGAGCTTTCTCATCGGCTTGATAGGCCTAGTATTTGTCAGCATCAATATCAACCAATTTGCAAGTCGATCGGCTTCTGCAGGTTCTCTTTATTCTTATATTGTTAAAGGACTAGGCCCGACTGCCGGCGTAATTTGCGGCTGGAGTTTGGTACTCGCTTATCTATTTACTGCGATGGCCGTTTTGTGTGGTTTTGCCAACTTTACGGGTATTTTCATCGGTCATTTAGGCATCCATCCGTCACCGATTACCCTGTTATCGATCGGGGCTGGCGTTGCTTGGTATGCAGGTTATAAAGATATCCAGCTTTCAGCTATGGCGATGCTGTGGCTGGAGGGAGCATCAGTGGCGGCGATTGCACTTTTAGGAATCATCATCTGGGCGCACAAAGGTTTTGCCTTAGATATGTCCCAACTGACTTTGGAAGGCGTAACTCCGGGGAACATAGCGACGGGACTTGTCTTAGTAATGTTTGGTTTCTCTGGTTTTGAAAGTGCTACATCTCTGGGTGACGAAGCGAAAAAACCCTTAAAAAATATCCCCAGGGCTGTCATGGGCAGCGCTGTGATGGCAGGCTTATTCTTCATTTTGATGACCTATATTGAGGTTTTGGGTTTTAGCGGTACTGGAGTTTCTATTACTAATACTGAAGAACCTCTGAGTTTTCTGGCGCAACAAGTGGGCATGGGTTGGCTGGGAGAGTTAGTGGCTTTCGGCGCTTTATTTAGCTTTTTTGCTTGCGTACTCGGCAGCATCAATCCAGCGGCGAGAGTGTTTTTTATGATGGCGCGCCACGGTTTGTTTCACTCTTCATTAGGTGTAGCGCATTCGTCTAATAAAACTCCCCACGTTGCAGTAACCCTGTGTACATTTCTGACATTTTTGGTGCCGGCTGTGATGTCTATGTTTAACATCAAACTGTTCGATTGTATGGGTTATTTGGGGGCAATTTGCAGCTACGGATTTTTAACCGTTTACGTCTTAATTTCGATCGCGGCTCCGGTTTACCTGCACAAAATTGGTAAGTTGCGCCTGCGAGATGTGCTGTTCTCTGTGGTGGCGATCGCATTTATGATGATTCCGATTGCGGGCAGCGTGGGCATTCCCGGCAGCACTATGTTCCCACCTCCAGAACCTCCTTACGATGCGTTTCCTTACTTGTTCTTGATGTACTTGGTGGTTACTTGCGGATGGTTTTTCTGGCAGCGCCTGCGTTCTCCTGAACTCGCGGGATCGATGCAGCAGGGTATTGACGCAATTCATGCCAAGTTCGAGGAAGAAAATGCAATTTACGGCGGTGTTCGATTGAAAGCCGTCCCCTTTGACAGTGAGCGTTTTTGATTAGCAGTTACCAGTTCGCTGTTCGGAGAAAGAGTTTTTAAGCAACTGGGTTTTTACTGAGATATTGCAGAATTGTCAATCAGCATTTCAAGGGCGTTGATCAGCTCAACAGCCCACAATAAAATTTAATTTTTGTGGAACGGGCCTGAGAACCCGTTCCGAAGATACGATCCCAGCAAGTACAACGAAATAAAAAATCTGAGGAGACACAGAAATGAATGAATTACTAACAGCAATTTCTACGGCAATGACAGCTTTTACGGCTACGAATCTAGACGATATTCTGATTCTGCTGCTGTTTTTCTCGCAGGTGAATGCAGTATTTCGGCGCAGGCATATCGTCTTCGGTCAGTTTCTGGGCTTTACTGCACTGGTTTTGGTTAGCCTTCCCGGGTTTTTTGGCAGCTTAATATTTCCGCCTGATTGGATCGGAATGCTGGGTTTGCTGCCAATTGCGATCGGGCTTAGCCGCTTGCTGAATCCAGAAACTGATGATTCGGAAGTTGAGGCAGAATTACAGCAATCTGAGAAATCTTTTTTTAGCAGTTTCCTGTCTCCTCAAACTTACAGCGTAGCAGCGGTGACGGTGGCAAATGGGGGCGACAATATCGGGATATATGTGCCGCTTTTTGCTAGCAATACTTTAGAAAGTTTGGCGGTTGTTCTCACTGTATTCTTCGGGATGGTGGGCGTTTGGTGCTACGCTGCTTATCGGTTAATTCAGATGCGGACGATCGCAGATACTTTGACTCGCTACGGCAATCAGCTTGTGCCTTTTGTTTTAATCGGATTGGGAATGGCGATTCTGGTGAAAAGCGGCACTCTGGCAAGCCCAACTTTAAGTATAATATCTTTAGTGGGTTGCGCTTTCTGTTTGATAACTATGAGCAGAGGTAACGCCCGGGAAACTGAAGTCTAGAAAAATTGCAGGGACAGCACATGAATTGGATTGCAGCAGCGATTATTGCCGGGATTACATCTTTTGCCGCAACCAATATCGACGATATGGTGATTTCGATGCTGTTCTTCGCCCAGGTAAATGATACTTTCCGCCCCCGGCATATCTTTGTCGGTAAGTACCTCGGATTTGCAGCACTCATCGCTGCTAGTTTGCCCGGTTTTTTTGGCGGTTTAATTGTGCCGAAAGCTTGGATTGGCTTGCTGGGTTTGGTTCCGATCGCGATCGGCCTCAGTCACTTAGTCAAGAGAGAAAATGAGGAAAATGACGTACAAGCCGTATCGGGCGAATTTAACCGTCAATCTAACTCATCTCTGCTGTCAAAACTCGCCAATCTTTTCAATCCCCAAACTTTGAATGTGGCTGCGGTAACAGTGGCCAACGGGGGAGACAACATCGGCATTTATTTGCCGCTGTTTGCTAGCAGCGATTTGCCGAGCTTGGTGGTGATTTTGGCGGTTTTCTCGGTGATGGTAGGTGTTTGGTCTTATGCCGCTTACTGGTTAACTCGCCACAGGGCGATCGCCCCTATTTTGACTCGCTATACCAAGGCTGTTGTCCCTTTTGTATTGATTGGCTTGGGAATATTCATTCTGATTGAAAGCGGTACTTATCGCCTGCTCCCGGCATTTCAATTTAACTAAGAATTAGCCTCGGTTCCGCTACTTACATCCCTCTCTAGGTAGATAACTTTTTCGATGTTCATGATTTATAACTCATCATTTTTACCTTACAAATTGTTTTCTTAAAATGGTGTCTAAATTACTTGCCATATATCACCAAATATGCTAAGTTAATAATGAACTAATTAACCGAGCTAAAAGCAGCTTCAAACTAATTTAGCCTCGAATTTGTACGAAAGTTCAAGCCATTTTGTGAGCTAGCAAGTTGCCAGACTTAGGCAAGAATATACCTGTCATTTCACTAAATCCTGTAGTGGTGAATCCAACTCAGCTAAAAACTTGAGGAGGAATTCTTAAAATATCGCCCGCACACTTTGCCACTACCCCACACCGATCGACTTTGACAATAGGTCTCATCCTAAAAAACCAGATTTTTCGATTCTGCCAAATTTGGTTTCTCAGGCCAACCTGTTAAAGAGAGTTCGTTTTTGCCTAAGTCTTAAGATAGCAAGCAAACAGAAAGTTGAAAAAAACCTGACAATCTAGAAAAGGACAAAAATTGTGAAAATCTTCAAATTTGTTTTAGTGCTCTTGGTAATGACCGCCAATTTAGTATTCGTTCCCCCCTCCTGGGCCGACGCTCCAAAAACGCCGAAATATGCGAGCAATCCCGACTACATAGAGGTGACTCAAGCTCTAAACACTCTCAGGACAGCGAAAGATGCACCCGATACCGCCCAGACTTATACCCCTGAGCAACTTCAGCAAAAAATCGCTCAATTGGAGTTTCAAAAATACACTTTAGAAACGGGAAAACCTTGGGGTCAGTGCCGCAACGAGACAGGAAAAACCCTGGCTGTCTACGGCCCGAAAGGCAAAAAAGCCGCTTCTTCTACTTACGAGAATGCCCTTTATTTTCTAGCTGACGGCCAAACAACTGAACATAAATGGGATTGCGATGGAATTTATCTACCCAGCGATATCAAAGCAACCGATTTAAGAACTACCGATCAACCTTCAGAAGAATTGACGGGCGGTATAGCTGTTAAGATAGTTGACGGAACTCAAGTTGTAGCCAGAGCTAATCCCGATACGGGGGCTGTAGAATTCAACGTTCCTACTGCTAAGGTTTTCCAGCCTGGGGATGCGAATTGGTTTGTTCCTGATGTGACTCAGGCTTACATAGATACACAAGTTCCCAACGCACCAACTGAGGAAAATGATTAGTTTTGGTGAAGTTGTAATGCGATCGGCTGTGTAAAGCCTGTTCCAACGCAACAACCCGCCGGGGATCGATCCCCGGCGGATAATCGTCCCAGCGGAAATATATCAGTTTACCTTCATATTTGGAGTTAATCTTAAAAGGCTAATCTATGCTATTAAATTGGAAATCCACGAAAGTAAATACAGAAAAGATTAGGCGACCAAATCCGTCGCGGGTGCGGGATCACTTGGCAAACGAGCGCACTTATTTAGCATGGATGCGGACAGCAATATCGCTGATGGGTTTTGGCGTAGTTATCGTCCGCCTTCGCACCTTTCACCCCCCTCTACTCCCAACTCCCGGCAATGGCTGGAAGTTGGGTTTGCTTTTTTCAGCAGTGGGTTTGCTGACGGTGTTATTCTCAACTAAGCACTACTTTGGTGTCCGTCACGATATCGATTACGATACTTATGAACCTACCGATCGCTGGGTAATTCTTTTCAGCCTCGCGATCGCCATCCTAGGGGCTGGGGTAATTTATTATATGTTCACCGTTCCTTCTAGCTCATTTGGTTTGATGGCACCTGAATAATGGTGGCGGTTTAATATGAATATTCAAGAGTTCGATCGCGTGCAATTATCGTTCAAACCGATGCAAGTAGATGATGAGAAACCAAAGCAGCAAAATCTGTCGCGGGCGATCGATCGATCGGCAAATGAGCGCACATTCTTAGCCTGGATGCGGGCCGCGATCGCCCTCATGGCTTTTGGCGTCGTCATCATCCGACTTCGCGTCGTGCAAATGCCCGTACATTACCGTCAGGCGATGGGGTGGAAGTTGGGTTTAATCTTCTCTCTAATAGGTTGGGTGACAGTCTTAATCTCAACTAAGCACTACTTCACCGTTCGCCACCAAATTGACCACGATACCTACAATCCCCCAGACGCCATGGTTTTATTTTTCAGTTTTGCTGTGGGCTTATTGGGAATTGGAGTAATTTATTCGATTTTGGCAGCCGCCCTGGGCCCAAGTAGTTTTGTAATACCCGATTGATTGTCAACAGGAGTTAATCATGAACAGCGATACAGTTGCCACGATCGCTTCCATTATCATCTTAGCGGCTGCTATCTGGGCAGCCTTCGTAGTGCTGGAAACTGTCGCGAAAATAGTCCCTAAATTGCTGGGCGTGACAGTCGCGATCGGGATTTTGCTCGTTTACCTGCAATTTTACTGGGGTATCGATGTTGCATATCTTTGGCTAACTGTCAAGCATTTGCCTGAAGCTTTCAATTTCTCGATCGCAGCCTAAACCGACACCAGCCAGCATTCTCAACAACCTCTCCCGGATAGATATTTTTGTCTCGGAAAGAAAGTAGATTTAGGGGATCAACAATAAAATACGGTAACTTGATTGACTTACTAGACATAGCTCAGTTTTGCTGCTAAACTACGGTAAGTCGATCGAGTTATGAGCTATTAACGTGGAAAACGCTAAAAAAGTCATTGAAGAGTACCAGCTTGCAGGACAACTGACCCAACAGTTGCCAGAAGCTAAGGGGTTGAAGGAAGTCTGGTTTAAAAAAATCCGAGGCGGGTTGCTTCTGGCAATTGGATATTTGCTATCACCCTTGTGTTGGTGGAACGACATATTTTTCAATCTGCCAATTGCCTACGCCTTTGGGTATATCTTTAGTTGGCTTTCCCCAGATTTACTGTTTCCTTGCACAATTGTCGGCTACTGGCTTTCCAATATTGCTGGAATTCTGTTGATGCAGCTAGGAACTTTAGATGTTTTGACAGACAAACCCAAGGAAAAAAACTTCAAAAAAGAGTTATTGACGGGTTTAGTTTCCTCAACCGTCTTCACTGTTGTCATTGTGGCATTGATTCATTTTAATGTTCTCGATACTCCTGATTTATTTGCCGGCAAGCAGTCGGTTAACCTCAGCTCTACTTTACCTATGACGATCGTCACTTCCAGGTAGAAAGCAGAATCTAAACCCTCAATAAATCTAGAATTTTCAATCAGTTACACAGGTAGATTTAAGAAAATCAGGGAGCTTTTACACTACAATTTTTGTAGCTTTATTTATTTGCATTTAATTACTGTTACCAAGAATTTTGTATCTGAACGCGCGGAAAAGTCAAGCGTTGAAAAGCAAAATTTATAGCGGTAAATATTGAAATGCGAGTGATCTTTTGCCTGTGTAGCTGTGTTGCAGGAGCCACCCAAGTTATCTATTTGTTGGTTGCCAGCGCTTAAATACACAGTTTTTGGGCATAACCGTGAACTACTTATTACTATCCTTTCTCAGCTTTTTTGTGGGCATTATCGTTGGTTTGACCGGAGTTGGCGGAGCCTCGCTCATCACCCCAATGTTAATTTTTGTTTTCCAAATTCCAGCATCAATTGCTATTAGTTCGGATGTCGTAGCTGCCACATTAATGAAAGTTGTTGGCGGCTTCAAACACTGGCAGCAAAAGACCCTCGACTTGCAAGTAGTTAAGTGGCTGGCTGTGGGCAGCGTGCCGGGTTCGCTGACTGGCGTGTGGATTTTACACTGCATCAAATCCAGCGGAAATCAAAACTTAGACAGCATATTACTGCGGTTTCTGGGAGTAGCGATCGCCCTAATTGTCGCTTTATCGTTGACCCAATTAGTGGTCAAAACATTTTTCCCTAATTTTAAATTACCTTCGCCCCCTGAATGGGACTTAAATACTAATTATGGTCGTTTTTGTACTGTGGGTGCAGCAGCAATTTTAGGCTGCATAGTGGGAATCACTAGCGTTTCTTCCGGTTCGATGTTTGCACTGTTGCTGATTGCTTTTTTCCGCCTGGATACTTCTAAATTGGTGGGTACAGATATTTCGCAGGCGGCAATTTTGTTGATGTTTACATCTCTGGGACACCTCAGCCTCGGAACAGTAGACTGGAGTTTAGTTTTGCCAATTTGGTTTGGTTCGGTGCCGGGAGTTTTGGTAGGCGCTAAATTCTGCCAAATTATGCCTCAACGCCCGCTAAAGTTTGTGATTTACGGAATGTTGGCGATGGCGAGTTGGAAGTTGTATCAAGTCTGAAAAGTAGGGGTAGTGCCGGGCCCATTGGTGTCAACAAAGATGCGCTTTCGGTGCAGTCCGGCAGGGGTTTAAACCCCTGCCTCAAAGCTGAAGTCCTCTGAAGAGGACTATTAACTCATTCGTCCTCTTCAGAGGACTTTCGCTTTGAGCCAGGGAATTAATTCCCTGGCGGTCTTTCGGGTTAAGCTGATAGCAATGTCGCAGTAATGACGCTCGCCCCTACTACAATTTAATACTTGCTGACTAATGCTTCAAGTTCGCTGACCGTGGGCAATTCTAAATCTTTGAACAAGACTGTGCTGAGGTAGCGTTCGCCATAAGAAGGCTGCACAAAAACTATCAGTTTTCCAGCATTTTCGGGACGCTTGCCGACTTGAATTGCAGCACACAAAGCGGCGCCGGCAGAGATTCCTGACAACAATCCTTCTTCTCTGGCAAGTCGGCGACTGTAGGCGATCGCATCTTCGTCGCTAACTGTAATCACCTCATCAATTAACTCTGGTTTCAACACTTCCGGGATGAATCCTGCGCCAATCCCTTGAATTTTGTGAGCACCAGATTTACCTCCAGAAAGCACGGGGCTGGTGGCGGGTTCAACTGCGATCGTCCGAAAACTCGGTTTCCGCTGTTTAATTACCTCAGCAACTCCAGTAATCGTACCGCCGGTGCCAACTCCAGCAACTAAAAAATCTACTTTACCTTCTGTATCTTCCCAAATTTCCTCGGCCGTGGTTTCCCGGTGAATTTTCGGATTAGCGGGGTTGCGAAACTGTTGCAGCATGAAAGCGTCGGGGGTTTCTTCTACAATTTCTTCCGCACGGGCGATCGCGCTTAACATCCCTTCATGTCCGGGAGTTAATTCCAACTGAGCTCCGTAAGCTTTCAGCATCGATCGGCGCTCTAAACTCATCGTATCCGGCATTGTTAAAATCAGACTGTACCCTTTCGCCGCCGCGATCATTGCCAAAGCAATTCCAGTATTTCCTGAAGTCGGTTCAACTAAAATAGTTTTCCCCGGTTGAATTAACCCTGCATCTTCTGCAGCCTGAATCATGCTCGCTGCAATCCGATCTTTCACCGAAGCAGCCGGATTCATCCCTTCCAATTTGGCCACAATTTGAGCAACTACTCCTTCGGCTTGGGGAATTTTGTTGAGCTGAACTAAAGGAGTTCTGCCAATTATTCCTGTAACATCCTTAGCAATTTTCATGGCTTAATTTTTCTCCAATTAAATGTAGTACATGGGATGTGCTTGTTTGCGAACATCCCGCTGTTCGCACAAATCTTGTAATGTGTATTTGCCCAAAACAGCCCAAGATGCCTGTTGAGCTTCCTGCCAGATTTCTAGCACCGCAGTTTTTTCTATTGTTACAGATTCCGAAACTTTTTGGATCTTGCCGCTCCCTTCGCCTTCGAGACTCGAAAACACCTCTAGCAAAGTAATCTGCCAAGGCTCTTTCGCCAGCAAATAACCGCCTTTAGCGCCCCGCAGACTCTGGACAATACTTGCACGCCGCAGCACGGCAAGAATTTGGTCTAAATAGCGTTCCGGTATCTCTTGAGAAGCAGTAAGTTCGTTCACTGTTAGGGGCGAATCCTTCGGGTGGTGACTCGCCAATTCCAAGAGCGCTAACAGGGCATATTCTACTCTAGAAGATAGTTCCACATTCCCCACTGGCGATCGAGTTTAAATTGTACATTATATAATAGTACACAATTCCGGTAGGTGTACAGGTGTTAGTATATTTTTATTACAAAAACGGTTGGATAAATCCCGTGAGCAACGTAAATGTAGGTTTAAGCTGTCGGCACTGTCGGTTTTACGAGCAGCACGGGCACAGGGGCGGAAACTGCCTGATGCTCGGCGTGGGGGTACAGGGTGGGTGGAAAGCTTGCTCCTTCTTGGTTCCACCCTTTGCACAGTCTTGGGAACACCCCGAAGCGGGTAGAGCCCGAAAGTCTCAAATGTTGCAGGGAGCGAGTATTGTAGAGGCAATACCCCCCCCTTAAAGTAACTGCTAAGTAGGTAAGCGGATATATGGTGTGTCATCGTTAAGTTTATTCAGACTCACCTACTTAACCGCAGTCAACAGGTGCGAGATATCGCATCTGTTGACAGTGAGAAGAAAGAAATCAACACAAAGAAAAAAGCAAGTGCGACGATCGCACTTGCTTTTGAACTTATTGACGAGTCGATGAGAAAATTTAATAAACGCACATTCGATACAAATTATCTGTTGCCCAGACCATTCTGAATTTGATCGAAGATTGCACCGTCACCTTTGAACAGGGACGATTTTAACAGAGCGGCTGATTTAAGAGAAAATACTGGCAAACCAGTTTTTTTCCTAAATGGCTGCAAGACACTATCTGCGAGATGATGATTCCGCATTGATGCTTCTTAGTTCCTCTGGTTTTTCTCAGATCGATTGAGCGCATAATTAAGTTTAATGCGCTTGATATAGGGCAAATGCATCCTGATGAGATTTGCCCGGATAATCTATAAGATTTCGCTGATGTGGCAATTCTTATTAATGGCAACAGTGGCAAGATTGAGAGACTGTTTTGCTAGCAGTTTGGCGATCGATCTTTGAGTGCGATCGCCACATCTCTCTACTTAATCTAATACATTACACTATTAAATACTTAATGTATATAGATAAACAGTAGTTTATTGTTTTAGGTGCGCTTGCCGGGAAAACGCGACATCTGTAGGGACAAAGGCTTTGCCTTTGTCCCTACCCGCAGGTCGATCGCCTATTCAGGTTGGAAATTAATTCTCAAGTCGAAAGAGCGATCGCAATTTAATTCCCGCAACGCTGCCCAACAAAGCAGTCGCAATCCACAGCCAACCGTGCAAACTGGTAGAAGCAATACCGCTAAAAAAAGCGCCGACATTGCAGCCAAAAGCCAGCAGCGCCCCGTAACCCATCATGAAACCGCCGCTCAAAACGGCTGTAACTTTGGGTAACGAAAGGTTTGTTTTGACGGTGAATTTGCCAGCCAAAGCCGCCGCTAAAACTGCTCCCAAAACAATGCCAAAATTCATCACGGAAGTAACATCAGCAAAAATGCCTTTTTGCAAGGATTCCAACTTGTCGGGAGTATTCCAAAACGGGTTATTTGCGGGATTCCAGCCGAAAGCAGTAGCAATTTCTGCGGCCCACAAAGTAAACCCCCAAGTCACTCCCCAAGGCCTGCCGTCAATTAACAGTTTTACCCAGTTGAGAAAGGCAAGGGCAAAGGCTCCGGCAGCGAGAGACCAAGGCCCGTAAAGCCATTGATTCTTGATGTGAGATTGAGGAGTTTTAATGATAAAATCTACTGTTAAGGGTTGCTTGCCATTGGTGCGATTCCACTGCCAGAGGGCGATCGCAATTAACAGAAATACGCTTAGCTGCAAGATGACTGCGGGCATCCATCCCAAAGTTTTTCCTAAAGATATCGGCGGCAGCGAGGGCAAATGCCACAAATGTCTGGTCAAACTTCCTGCAAAAGAACCGATGCAAAAAGTCAGCAGCGTTAACAGCATTGACGTGCTGCCGCCGCCAATTGTCCAAAGCGTGCCGCAAGCGCAGCCGCTGCCCAATTGCATTCCAATTCCGAATAGAAAAGCGCCGATCGCATTTTGCCAGCCCACAGGCGCAACAGCCCCGGCTATTTTGTGTCCGAATGCCTCTCCTGATGCAAGTACGGGAGCAAAAAGTACAGTAGCAATTCCTAACATCAGCAAGTGCGCTAAAACACCTGTAATATCGCGATCGGCAAATAATTTGCGGTAAGCAGAAGCAAAGCCAAAACTTGCATGATACAAACTCGCGCCCAGCAAGCCTCCAATCAGAAATAAAACGCTCTGCCGCCAGCCGTAGGCGCTCAAACCGGCCGCACCAGCAGCAAATAGCGTCAGTATCAGAGCTAAAATCGGACGCTGCGATCGGGGCTGTGAAGTTTTTGTCAGCGGTGAAAGAGCAATTTCTGCGGTGTTATTCACAATAAAATACTTGACTCCAAAAACAACTGTAAAGCGAGGCAGAGCCTCCATTTTAGCGCTAAGTTTTTCGCGGCGAAGTCTCCGATTTTTCATCGGGTTGTTCGCTAGGAGTGCAAGCAACGGAATTATCTGCTTGTCGGTGCTCAGCTATTGTTGATAAACCAAAGCCAATCGCGCTGATTATTCCGAGCATTGATATCGAGATAATTGCTGTTTTCATTCTACCTATTCGGTCAATTTTTAGCCAAAATTGCTGTTAACTACAGATTTGTTTTCTACACTGCTTGTTCCGGACCAGTTTCTACAGGTAAATTAGTCTGACTGTATTCAGTCCAAGAACCTTCGTAGATTCTGACTTTCGGATAGTTCAGCAAGTGTTTTAAAACTACATATTGCAGCGTTGCTTCCCGCCCCGTACTGCAAGTAACGATGATGTCGCTGTTGCCATCGATCTTTTTAGCTGCCAAAATCTGCTTGATTTCGTCGAGAGACTTCAACTTGTGCGGGTTTTCAGCATCGGTAAAAGTCGGCCAGGGAATGTTGCGAGCGCCGGGAATGTGTCCGTTGCGCGTCCAGATTTTTTCTTCCCCTTGAAATAGTTTTTCCGGTCTGGGATCGATGAATGTAACGCCTGCTTTGCCAATTAAATTTTTGACTTCATCCAGGGTGACACGAATTGATTTGTTGTCGCGCACAGTCAGTGTACCAGCCACGTATTTTGGAAACTCTTTCGTCACAGTTTGAGCTGCTTTGTAACCCGCATAACCTCCGTCGATAACGGCGATATCCGAGTGTCCCAATCGCTCCAATACGTAAGCAACCATTGTCGCGCCTAGAATGTCTCTGCCGTCGGAATAAACTAAGACGCGGCTGTTGTCTGTTACTCCTGCCCGCGACAGTAATTGCCCCAGTTGATCCGGCGTTAGATACTGTACTGGCAAACCGCTGTCCGGCCCGCGCAAGGTGTTGTCGGCGATGTTGACTGCGTTGGGAAGATGCCCGATAAAGTAGTTCATTGGATTGGTGCGGACATCGAGAATTCGCAGGTTTTTGTCTGTGGCGTTTTGGGCAACCCACGCGGGGGAAACGAATTGAATTTTACTTTTTGATTCCGCTGCTTGGGTTGGGAAAAATGGGCACAGAGGAATTGCGATCGCCAGCACCGCTAGGACGGCAATTAATGCCTCTATTTTCTTTCTTTTAAATCGAGCTTTCAGGGATTTAGTTTTCATTTTCTTTCCTCTTGCATTGTCTCTGTCGAAAAGCACAAAAAGCTCCTCGCTGCTAGAGAGCAGATCGCTCCCTACACTAATCACCTTAAACTTGACCGATTTACCGTATATTATAGCTATAGCTGTTGATTGTTGCACAGACAGTCTCAGAAAGTCAATAGTTTTTTTTAGTAGCGAAGGATACAGGAATTTTGGGGCGATTCCCTCCGGGATAGCTTCGCACGCGCGTGCGAATTGGCCCGTGTCAGCAACGGACTCGCGAGCACGCGGGTGCGAGACATTGATTCTACCCTTAGATTTCGTAGTGCCAAACCTCGGAAGGTTGTAGAATAATCCGGTGGAGAGGCAGACGATCGATCAAGCCTTGCTGCTCAAAATGACCGAGGGTGCGAGTGACAGTTACGCGACTTGTACCGATAATTTCTGCAATGTCCTGATGCGTTAAAATCATATCGATCAGATGTCCTTGCTCTACCTCAGAGCCAAACCTCTTAGCCAGCCAGGTTAATAGTTGATAGAGCATAAAATCAACTCTTTTGTAACCTCGCATTACCATAAAATCTTCAGCCTGCTGAATGTGAGTGAGCAAAATATCTCTATTTAGCCAGCGATCGCCAGATAGTAAAATTGCTTCGACTTTAGTGAGGCATTCAATTTGAAAAGGCTCGCATTTTGATATCGGTTTGCCGATCGTATCACCAGGCCCCCACAATCCCAAGGTGATAATTGTGCCATCTTCAAGCCACGTTACAGTTCGCACTACTCCAGTTTCAATTCGCCACAGAGCATTGCTTCTGTTAGGCAAGTGCGAGCGACGAGGAAATATATGTCGGCTCGTTTCATCAAAAGTTTTAGTGGAAAGAGAAGCAATAGTCATAGCCAGTTACTGAAAGAATAAGAGTTAGTTTGTCCAATAGCAGCAGGATAGTGTCGCTGGCAAAAATCTATATAAATTAAAGCTTTACTAGATTCCGGCCCCGTCTAAAAACTGTGTAATGAATAAATCCGAAGACAGGAATAATTCATGTTTTTCGACCTCTGCTCGCTCTGATTGAGTTGTTGGGAGCGGAGATAATTGAGATTTCAAAAAAGCAACCTGCTCTTCTAAATCCTTAATTCTATCGAACAAAGCTCGAATCGCTTGAGCTTCCAAATCCGGTATTACTTGAGAATTTATAGCATCTTCCACCTGCTTTTTCCGAGAGATAATGCGGCCGGGAATTCCCACAACTGTGCAATCGCTAGGGACATCCCGCAGCACTACCGAACCCGCACCAATCCGAACATTATTGCCAATTTGAATATTGCCTAAAACTTTAGCACCGGCTCCCACCACTACATTTTCTCCCAGCGTTGGATGCCGTTTTCCTATTTCTTTGCCCGTGCCGCCAAGGGTCGCTCCTTGATAAATTACAGCATAATCTCCAACGATCGCAGTTTCGCCAATTACCACCCCCATGCCGTGGTCGATAAACACGCCCTTACCAATTTTCGCACCTGGGTGGATCTCAATACCTGTTAAAAACCGACTCAGTTGGGAAATCAAGCGGGGTACAAACGGCAGGCCAGCGGAATAAAGCCAGTTTGCTATCCGGTGCAAAAAAAGTGCTTGCAGTCCGGGATAGCAAAATAATACTTCCAGCCAGTTGCGCGCCGCGGGGTCGCGTTCGTAAATAATTTGCAAGTCACTGAACATATTTAGCCTCGCCGTGTTTCGGTTATACAGTCTCGGCAGTGCCGACGGTTTAAGCTGCATAAAGCAGTATAGGTTGTGGCATTATTCCTTATAATACTATAACCCGACCGAATTACAGTAGTTAATGAGAAAAAAATTTTCCTTCCCAGCCTTTTCTAAGCTGCCTCGGATATTTTCCGCGAAACAAACGGTACAGCTTGTTTGACTTCTTGCCGCAGCGGAATCTCGATCGAGAATTCCGTCCCCAATCCCGGAGTCGAATCGCAGCGCAGCGTACCTTTGTGCTTTTCTACGATAATTTTATAGCTGATTGACAGTCCCAATCCTGTCCCTTTTCCCACGGGTTTAGTCGTAAAGAACGGGTCAAACAGCCGTTTTTTGACATTTTCTGCCATACCGGGGCCATTGTCCGATATCCGCACAATTATTTTATCGGGACTTGAATATTCTGTGGTAATGGCGATCGCAATCGGATTGCCTTTCGCTGCTTCGATCCCGCGATCGAGGTTGTAACTCTCAAGGGCGTCGATCGCATTAGCCAGAATATTCATAAACACCTGATTTAATTGTCCGGCATAGCACTCTACTAAAGGTAAATGGCTGTAATTTTTAACAATCTCGATCGCCGGGCGATCGGCTGTAGCTTTCAGGCGACTTTGCAGAATTAGCAGAGTGCTGTCAATGCCTTCATGGATATTGACAGGTTTCATTTCGCTTTCGTCTAAGCGAGAGAAATTCCGCAAAGATTGAACAATTTGAACAATGCGCTCGGCTCCTATTTTCATCGAGGACAGCAGTTGCGGCAAATCTTTGCTGAGAAAGTCAAAGTCAACATTTTCTAAATACTCAGAAATTTCCGATGGAGGGTGTAAATATTGTTTTTGGTATAGTTTTACCAACTCTAACAAATCGCTAGTATATGCCGTGGCGTGATGGATGTTGCCATAAATAAAATTTATAGGATTGTTAACTTCGTGGGCGACACCAGCAACTAATAAACCCAAACTAGACATTTTTTCCTGCTGAATCAGTTGAGCTTGAGTTTGTTGCAACTCTTGCAAAGTTTGCTCTAGTTTTTTAGATTTAGCCGTGCGTTCTGCGGCTATTTTTTCAATTTTTTCGGTATAATTTAACAAGCTAATTATATAAAGTGTCGCCACCAAAGTTAAGATTATCCCCAAAATCAAAACAGTCAAAGAACGCCAAAACTTTAGAGGATTAATGTACTCGGGCGTTAGCCGTAATTGCAGCAACCACCTGCGATTTTCAATATTGAGAATGCGGGTGCAACTGCTGCCGTCCGGGCAGTAAGCTCTTTCCCCAATTTGGATGTTATTTTTAATGTTTTCATCGGTAATTATCCTTTTTGTCTTGGCTTCATAAAAAGCTAGAAATCTTTCGGCTTCAGGAGCCATAGCATCTTGAAGATAAACGTTAACAAAGTTGAGGTTAGTTTCCTGTAAAGCCGATTTGACAATAGCATCAACCAGCAAAACGCCAAAAGTAAAACCTTTCAAAATTTCTGGTGAGCGAGCAGGTAAATTTGGCTGCAATTCTGCGCCATCGTCAGCAGAATTTTGAGTAAAAATTGGCATGAAGACGAAGACGGTGGGTTGATTTTGGGAAGACCATTTTTGGCGATCAGTCGCGGTAATTTCTTGTCTTTTTGTGGCGTTTTCTAACGCTATCCGATTGGCCTTTAAATCTAAACCTAAATCTATTTCATCTGTTAGGAATTCGGGAGAGTCAGAAACACGGGGCAGCCAAGCGATCGCCTTCAGGCTAGGATGGCGGTAGAGGGCAGGCCCAACAAATGTCTTCACTTCTGGTTTTTTAACGCCGTCAAATACGCTGTAAAATGCTCCAGCAGCCCGAATTATTTCTAAATTACCGCTAACATCTCTCTGAATGTCGGTAGCTATTTTGTCCAGGCGGTCTTGCAGTTCGGCTTGCATGGATTTGTATTCCCAATTGTACGCAACTGAAGAGGCGATCGCAGACAGTCCCAATCCTGCACAAAGTGTTAATCCTGCCTGGATGTGGCGGCGATAAGCAAGTAAAGTGCTAGTTGCTAAATTCTTGAATTTGTTAGCAGTCATATTCTTCACCTATCTTGTTTCTAGTTCTCCGTCCCAGGCTCTGCCTGAGATTTCTCGTTTTTCTCGTTCCCAGGCTCTGCCTGGGAATGAATTTCAGGAGGCTGTGTCTCCGATTTAGAGCCACGAGACAGCATTACCAGGCACGAGCCTGGTAACGATGTGAGAGGAGTGTTTTGTAAAAGCTCCCCGATAGTATTTTGAGTAAGATGCCGCCGCTGATTTAAATTGAATAAACAGGGAAAGTCATCGCGTGTTTGGGCTTGACGTAAACCTGCTGATCTCGCGTTAACTGTAGAGAATCGAAGCGCTCGCGACTCACGTAAGCTGTTACTACCTGCTGCGATTCTAACAGTAACTCGGTTTGTATTTCCCGCCCTAAATGAATGATGCGGCTGACTTTTGCTAATGCAAAACCAGACTGCGGCTTAGTTTGAATTTCCACATCGTGGGGGCGCAAAAACACTACTTCAGAATGAGCTGCTCCGTTCTTGTGAGCCGTTGTGCCGTTGCTGGCGAACAAACCCGCAGCATTCGACAGCACATTGACCGGCCCAATAAAACTCATCACAAAAGCTGATGCCGGTTTGTCATAAATTTCAGCAGGAGTGCCAACTTGTTCGACTCTACCTTTGTTCATCACCACAATTTCATCGGCTACTTCCATAGCTTCTTCTTGGTCGTGAGTCACAAAAACTGTGGTGATATTAACTTCTTTGTGAAGGTTGTGCAGCCACGATCGCAATTCTTTGCGGACTTTAGCATCTAATGCTCCAAAAGGTTCGTCTAGCAGCAGCACTTTCGGTTGAACTGCGAGAGCTCTTGCCAAAGCAACCCGCTGCCGCTGCCCGCCGGAAAGTTGCGAAGGATAGCGATCGCCCAAACCTGTCAACTGCACTAAATCCAAAAGTTCATCAACCCGCCTGCGAATAGAGTCTTTAGGAACTTTGCGAATTTCCATCGCAAAAGCAATATTTTTCCGAATACTCATGTGTTTGAACAAAGCATAGTGCTGAAACACAAAACCAATATGCCGTTCCTGCACCGACTGCTGGGTAGCATCCTCCCCGATCAGGTAAATCTGACCGCTATCCGGCGGTTCGAGTCCCGCAATCATCCTCAGCAGAGTCGATTTCCCCGAACCGGAAGGCCCTAAAAGCGCGACTAGAGAGCCGTTTTTTATTTTCAAACTCACGTTGTCAATGGCGTGGAAGGAGCCGAAGTGTTTCGATACGTTCTCAATTGTAATGCTCATGACTTTGTGTACCTATTTTAGGAGTTGACGATATTAACTCCATATATCTGACCGATTTACAGTAGTATATCCTGAAATTAATATTTGGCAAGGCCTGTAACTTTTTGTATTGTATTTCGAGCCCTGCTGATGGGGACGGCACTGGAAAGTTGACGCTGGCGGGTCGTCCGAGTTAACCCGCGAGGGTTTCCAGATGTGGGATTATCGGTAAATGCGATCGTCGGAGAATAAGCCAATGCTGAAATTACGTAGAAACCGGGTTTGATGGACGAAAATACTGCCTCATAACCTTTAAAACCTTTAATCCCCGTAAAAAACCCGGTTTCTTTGCTGTCGATCTATCTATATTTTACCGCTGCCGACAATTCCCCGACTCCCGGCGATATTAAAGATTTCATGTACAAATTGCTCAATCAGAGGTGCGATCGCACACAATTTAGATCACAATAGTTAATTCAGAAGCGCGCCAGCTTCACCTTTGACAAACTACCAGAATAGTAAATTCTAACCAGAACACCACTATGGGAAAACCAACCGGCTTTATCGAATTCTTGCGCGAATTGCCCTCCGAACTCTCACCAGTCGAGAGAGTCCACAACTGGGACGAATTTCACCTGCCGATGGAAGAGGACAAACTCCGCACCCAAGGCGCGCGCTGCATGGATTGCGGCATTCCGTTTTGCCACACGGGCACAATTATCAGCGGCATGGCAAGCGGCTGCCCGATTAACAACCTCATCCCCGAATGGAACGACCTCGTATATCGCGGACTCTGGAAAGAAGCCCTTGACAGACTCCACAAAACTAACAACTTCCCTGAATTCACCGGCAGAGTCTGTCCCGCACCCTGCGAAGGCGCTTGCGTGCTCGGCATCAACAACCCGCCAGTCACGATTAAAAACATCGAAGCCGCAATTATCGATAAAGGCTGGGATGAAGGCTGGATTACCGCCGAACCACCCGCCAAACGCACCGGCAAAAAAATCGCCGTCATCGGTTCCGGGCCCGCAGGTTTGTCCGCCGCCGCGCAACTCAACAAAGCCGGTCATTGGGTAACAGTATACGAAAGAGCCGATCGACCAGGCGGCCTGCTAATGTATGGCATCCCCAACATGAAGCTAGACAAAGAACAAGTCGTGATGCGCCGCCTCAAAGTCCTTGAAGACGAAGGCGTGACATTCGTCTGCAACACCGAAGTTGGCAAAGACTTGCCAGCGGAACAACTGCTAAAAGAATACGACTCCGTTGTGCTCTGTACCGGCGCCACCAAACCCCGCGACTTGGGCATCCCCGGCCGGGAATTGAAAGGCATCCACTTCGCAATGGACTTCCTGACTGCGAACACCAAAGCAGTTTTAGACAAGAGCACCAACGATAACTTCATCTCCGCCGAAGGCAAAGATATCGTGATTATCGGCGGCGGCGACACCGGCACCGACTGCGTGGGCACCTCCATCCGCCACGGCTGCAAAAGCCTGGTACAGCTTGAAATCCTGCCCAAACCTCCTTCAGAACGCGCCGCCAACAATCCCTGGCCCGAATGGCCGAAAGTCTACCGCCTCGACTACGGCCAAGAAGAAGCTGCAGCCAAATTCGGCGACGACCCGCGCGGCTATCTCACCACGGCGACCAAGTTCGAGGGCGACGAAAACGGCAATGTCAAAGCTGTGCACACCGTTGAGGTGGAGTGGACGAAAAACGAGAAAGGGCAGTTTATTCCGAATCACATCCCGGGCACGGAAAAAGTTTTGCCGGCACAGCTTGTCTTGCTAGCGATGGGCTTCCTCGGCCCCGAACAGCCCTTGCTGGATGCGCTGGGATTGGAACGCGACGCGCGCAGCAATGTGAAAGCCGAGCACGAAAAATATACAACCAGCATTCCGGGAGTTTTCGCGGCTGGTGACTGTCGCCGGGGACAAAGTTTGGTGGTTTGGGCGATTAACGAAGGGCGCGGCGTGGCCCGGGAGTGCGACCTTTATCTGATGGGGAGCACTGATTTGCCTTAAGACTTGACCTGTGAAATGCCGTAGGGACACGGCTGCCGTGTCCTTGACTTGTGAAATGATGTGTCCTTGGCCTGTGAAGTATGTGTCCTTGACTTGTGAAATTAACGCGCTTGTTGACAAGATAAAGGACACGGCAGTGCCGTTTCCCTATCTTGATTTGACGGATAGAGGACACGGCAGTGTTGTTTCCCTACCTTGAATGGACTGAAAACCGCTATTTTATCCATTGGTTTGTAGACTTCCTTCCCTGCGGGTTTAACGCGATTGTTGACAAGATAAAGAACCCGGTAGTGCCGTTTATCTACCTTGACTCGACTGAAAACCGCTATTTTACCGATTTGGGCGATCGCTCTGGTAGGGCAAGTAGTTGGGGAGTATGGGGAGATATCGAGGGAAATCGCGGCAATTGGGATGAATTAGAAGTTGAGACAGATGTGGGCGATCGCTCTGGTATGGCAGCTTCGATCAATTGTTTGGGAGAAAATGAACTCGGTAGAGGCAATCTAGATGCAGCAGAACCGCTTTTACAAGAAGCTTTAGCGAAATTACAAGAACTGGGAGAATCTGCAAAAATTGCCGAGGCTAACTACGGTTTAGCACAACTTGAACGCAAACCTAACAACCCAGAACTTGCCCAACAACATTACAATAGTGCCCATCAAATATTTTAACAATTGGGAACCGCCAAAGACTTAGAAAGAATCGAGCGAGAGTGGGAATCCGATTAATTTTCATCAAGAAATGCCGCAGGCGATAGGTGGAAAAACTCAGCTAATTTCTGAATTTGACTCACCGTCAGTTCTCTGTTACCATTCAACACCTCAGCCACCCGAGACTCAGTAGCAAAAATATCAACCAAGTCTTTTTCTGAAACCTCAGCTTCCACCATCAAAGCCTTCAGCAATTTAATCCCTTTCAGCACAGGCATTGGCTCATGTTTTTGTTCGTAATCATAGACAAGAATACCCAGCACATTTAAGTAATCTCGGTCATCTTGCGTCAGTTTTCGGCGATCCAAAATATAATTAATCCGATTTTGGGTAGCAATTAACTCAGCTTCACAACTAATCGGGCGCGGGGGAAAAGCTACGATTAGCTCAATGTAATCGCTACTAGGAGTTTTCAAACCAATCGTCATTTTTCCAATTCTCCTTGTCGTATTCTGAATGAATTAATACACTGCGGACGAATACTATTTGGTATTCATAATCAATAAAACAGATTAGTCGGTAATTATTGCCACCAATATTAAAGACTGTAAAATTACCTACTAAGTCAGCGGAGGGAAAGACTTGGCGTACCTCGACAAAATTTTGCCATTCAGCCTCAGAAGTACGCTGATACCATATTAATAAACTTGGTTCAGCATTGGGGTGTTTTTCCCAAAATTCTCTCAGTGGTTTTCGGCTGATGACACGCATTAGATAATTATTTTATTCCTTGCTTGATAAGTATCATAGCTTTTAAGGTGCGTCAGCTTGGAGGTTTTAGATTATGGATACAATTGTCGAAGCTGACACACCCTACGATTACACCACCAATCAACCAAAATTCAACGGATCGACATCAATAGTTAAACTAACAGAACGCGGCGTGCGATCGCGCAATCCGATCAAATCCGACAAATCCACCGACTCATCCAAAGGCAACTTCAGCAAAATCTGCCACCGATACCGATTTGCCACCCGCATAATCGCCGCAGGTGCAGGCCCCAACAACTCACATCCCGGTACAGACAATCGCTGAATATACTCGTGACAAACAGACGCTAATTGTACCGCCGTCACCGCCACTTCCGCCGCATCTACACTGCTCAATCGCAACAAAATCAGCCGCCCCGAAGGTGGATAATTCAGCGCCGCTCTTTCTGCTAATTCTGTTTCCACAAAATCTGCATATTCGTGCCGCCTAACTGCTTGAATTACCCGGTGTTCGGGAGTGTAAGTTTGAATAATTACCCGCCCCGGATCGTCGCCTCTGCCCGCACGGCCCGCGACTTGAGTTAATGTTTGAAAAGCTCGTTCGCTTGCGCGATAATCGGATAAGTTCAGCAACCCATCAGCAGACACAACTCCCACCAAGGTAACTCCAGCTAAATCTAACCCTTTCGTCAGCATTTGCGTACCCAACAAAATATCAGCTTCCCCATTAGCAAATTGCGTTAACAATCTGCGGTGATCGCCCTTATTTCTAGTTGTATCGCTGTCAAATCGAATTGCCCGCAATTCGGGAAATAATCTCGTTAATTCCTGTTCGACTCGCTGAGTGCCACTACCAAAGTTTTTGAAGTAAGGAGAACGGCATTCGGGGCAGTTTTGGGGGTGTCGTTCCGTGTGGTTGCAGTAGTGACAGCGCAATATTTCTGCTGTTGCTTCGCCTACGTGGTGATAAGACAGGGAAACATCGCAATTCGGGCATTCCATCACATAGCCGCAACTCCGGCAAGACACAAAGGTACTGTGTCCTCTTCTGTGAATAAACAGGATACCTTGCTGTTGTCTGGCTTGCAATTGTTCCAGGGCATTTTGCAGGGAAGCACTAAAAATTGAGCGATTCCCTTGTCGCAATTCTTGGCGCATATCGACTATTTCCACAGGCGGCATCGGACGGGAATAAATGCGATCGGGCAATGATAAATAATGGATATTTGGTAACGAGTAATAATCTCGGCGCGTCCCCACCCAAGTCTCTAATGCTGGCGTTGCAGAACCTAAAATTAAGGGACAATTTTCTAATTCGGCGCGCCATTTGGCAACGGTGCGGGTGTGGTAGCAGGGGGCTGGTTGGTCTTGTTTGAAGCTGCTGTCGTGTTCTTCATCGAGGATAATTAAGCCGAGGTGAGGTAAAGGTGCGAAAATGGCCGATCGCGTGCCAATGACAATTTGCGGGGTTCCAGTCAGCATCTGACGCCATGTATCGTAACGTTCGCCGTCGGATAGGGCGCTGTGGTAGACGCAAATTTGCTCGCCAAAACGGGCGCGGAATCTGTCTGTAAGTTGCGGTGTAAGGCCTATTTCGGGAACGAGTACAAGGGCGGATTTGCCGCTGGCTAAGATTGGGGCGATCGCCTGCAAATACACTTCAGTTTTCCCGGAACCTGTAACGCCGTGCAGCAGCACTTGACGGAATCCCGAAAAAGAGTTAATAAAGGCTAAGGCTTGAGCTTGAAAATGAGTTAAAGTTTTGGGTGCATCGGGCAATTGAGAAATTCCGCGATCGCCTCTGAGAACTTCCCTTTGGTCAATTACAACGCTACCTTTTTGCTCCAAAGCTTTGACAACCGAAGAACTCGCGCTGCAAATTCTCAACAAATCATTCAGCCACATTTCACCGCCACCGCGCCGCAAAACTTCCAATACTTCTTGTTGTCGCTTGGTTAAATCTGTGACAAATGCATTAGCAATTAATGTCACTGCCGGTTTGAGTTGTGGTTTGGGAGGATTGGGCGGTTCTAAATAACTTTCTACCCAACCGCGTTTCAATAAATCTTTCAATCCCCGATAACTTCCCTTCACTTGGCGCTGGAGGTATTGCCAAGTGTAATCGCCGTTTTTTTGAGCTTGCAGCAATTGCAAGATTTGACTAGCGGCGGGATTGAGAAATGTTTCGGCATTCGGAGAAATTGCCTCCTTAATTAAGCGAATTCGGCGCACAGAACGGCTTAACAAACCGGGCGGCAGCGAGGTTCTAATTACTTGAATTAATGGTGTACAATAATAGGTGGCAGTGCGATCGAGCAATTCCCAGTAAGTCGGTGGGAAAAAACCAGCACTGACAACATCTTCGACCTCTTTAACCCTTGTGGGATCTAAGTCGGGCGGCAGTTGAGAAATGAACCGAATCGCGATCGCGCCTACCTGTTGACTGCCAAAGGGTACACTCAAGATATCCCCTGGTTGCACGGTAAGTTCCGCAGGTAAACGATAGGTAAATAACTTATTTTCCTCCCCAGGAGAGTCCCCCGCAACCCTGAAAGGAGAGTCCACCAATACCTCGATCCACTCTGCTTGCACGGTGGGGCGCTGTGGCGGTTCGCTGCTGCCGTAGGATGCCCCGGCCTCTGCCGCTATAGGGGTTGACAAACCAAAAGTGACAGTAGACATAGGGTTGCACATCAAACTAGGAGGAGCCGCGGTCAAAGGGAGTTTTCATTATCCCTCAGTTTAGCTCGATCGATCGATCTTAGCTGCGGGATTTGGCGATCGGAATCTCGATCGCCAATTCAGTCCCTTCTCCAATTGCGGAGATACACTCCAACCTCCCGCCGTGTTTGTCCACAATAATTTGATAGCTAATTGACAGTCCCAAACCCGTCCCGTGACCAACTGGTTTGGTGGTAAAAAACGGATCGAAAATTTTCGATTTTACAGCTTCATTCATCCCGATACCATTATCTTTGATGCTGATTATTGCCCAATTTTCGCAAATAATAGAAGTAGTAATAATCATCATCTGGATAGGGTTGGCTTCTATCTCGTCCAGTGAAGACTTTTGCTCTCGCTCCCGCAGGGCATCAACAGCATTATTAATTATGTTCATAAACACCTAATTTAATTGCCCAGCATAACACTCTACCTGGGGCAAAAAACCATAATTTTTAATGAATTTTATAGCGGAACTACCGTTTTTTTTAGTTAAGTATTAACATTTCATTTGTATTGGTGGATTGAAAAATTCTATCTAAGATACATTCAAAATGTCAAGTTATTAATAACAAATCTGGTTAAAACCGCTCGCTACTTTTATTCCATGCTCTCGCATTGGCGGGGTTTTTATCGGATTATTGATAAATAAGCAGGCCGATCGCAAACTTATAAAGGTCGGCCCAGCGCGAAAAATTGCCCGATTCAGACAACCTTTGTACAAAACCCGCCGGCAATGCAAAGCGGAAATATTAAATGTGAGTGCGATCGACCGGGGGCGATGGGAAAAGTGCGATCGACTGGGCGCGCGATCGCCCACAAGCAATCTCAAGTACCAAGCCACTTGCGAGTTCCCAGAACGCAATCACACTATACCATTCCTCCGAAATCTCACTTTAATGTGTCGATCGTACTCACACACCCGCACCATTTTGTGTTAAGAACTACTACTTGTGACAACATCGACACAGCAGTTTATATTTGGAGAGTAATTGATGTCAGGTAGCGAAGTTCGTGCAGACTTTTGGATGAGCGAGTACATTACCCCCTGGGATATTTACGTTCACGGCGTCATCGCGGTGCTTGCTTACAAGAAAACAGCCTATCAAGAAATGTACGTAGTTCAGACCGGTACTTACGGCAAAGGCTTAGTTTTGGACGGTAAGTGGCAATCTTGTACAGGCGACGAGTTTCTGTACCACGAACCCTTGGTACACCCAGCCATGATTTGTCACGGTAGCCCCAAAAAAGTTCTCGTTCTCGGCGGCGGAGAAGGAGCTACAATTAGAGAAGTGCTGCGCTGGAAAACAGTTGAAAAAGTCGTGATGATCGACATTGACGGCGAAGTAGTAGAAGCTTGCCGCGAACACCTCCCAGAAATGCACCAAAACGCCTTTGACGACCCCCGCTGCGAAGTAGTAATCGGCGATGCTTTGGACTATTTAGATAAAACTGACAATGATTGGGATATTGTCATTTCTGACTTGTCCGATCCAATTGAAGAAGGCCCATCTTTCCAGTTGTTTACCAAGGAGTATTTTGAGAAAGTTCGCAGCGTAATGTCGCCTAACGGCTATTTCGTAGTGCAAGCGGGCCCCGTTTCTCCGGCAGAAATGAAAATGCACGCTCGCATCGTAAATACCCTGAAATCTGTTTTCTCCAATGTTCAATCCTGCACCAGCTTTATTTCTACTTACGGAGCTCCTTGGGGTTTCGCCATAGCTTCTAATCAAGAAATAAATACGCGGCCCGAACCCACAGTTACTGACAAATTACTCGCCGAGAAAACAACTGGCGGGTTGCGGATGTTCGACGGAATTACACTATTGGGGTTGATGCAGCTTCCCGGTCACTTGCGGCAGGTAATCGCCGCTGAAACCGAAGTTTACACTATGGCAGCACCGCCTAAGTTTTTCGGGAAAGGTTCGGTTGGTCAGTGAAGTTAAATTGGAAGAGAAAACTCGTTTGGAGTAACTGAGATGAGCAATTTAATTCGCATAGTCGCTGCAATTTTTCTTCCCCCTCTGGGCGTATTTTTGACTGTCGGCATCGGTACGGATTTTTGGATCAACCTGGTTCTCACGTTTTTGGGCTTTATTCCCGGCATCATTCACGCTGTTTGGGTGATTGCTAAGCACGACCGCGGTTAAGTTGAAAGCAAATCCGGTTTTGGGATAATAAACAGGCAAGAGAAAATAAACTTTCTTTTGCCTGTTTTGACTAATTAATCTGGATTAAATCTGCGTTCATCCGCGTTCCTCTGCGGTTAAAAATAAAAAATCTAATTCTTATCAAAATTTGATTGCACCTCAATTTCTTGACAAACCAATTCAGCAATTTTTTTCGCCGCCCCCGATTCTCCTCGAACCGCACGCAAACGATCGCCCATCTGTGCTAATTTTTCAGGATGGCTCAGATAGTCGATCGCCAATTGAGCAATTACTTCCGGTTCCAGCTTCCCAATGAACTCCGGCACAATCTCCTCCTGTGCCCAAATATTCGGCCAAGCATAAAGCTTTCCCTTTCCCAATTGCCAGATTAGCCAATTAATCGCCGTAGCAAAAACTGAACCGACTAACGGCAAATTTGCCAGCAATCCCGGCAATCCATCCCAAGCTTTCATCGCATCCAATTGCTGCGTCGGAATCAAAACAATCATCGGCACAGCTAACGAACCCAATTCGGCAGTATTCGCTCCCACCGTAGTTAAACACAGGCTGCATTCTGATAGCAAGTCGTAGGCGGGCCTCTGCGTCCAAAGTTCTATTTGTAAGCCATTGGCTGTGTGCAAAAACGGCGATTCTGTTAACTGAAGTTCGGCGCTAGCGTTCTCAAATAAATGCAGGCAAGGATTTTGTTCTGGGTCGGCAAAACGTGCTAGAGTTTGCACATCTATGGTAGGAGCAACAGGAATTACAAAGCGAGTTTCAGGGCGGAGGCGATGGATGGATTGGGCGATCGACAAACATAACGGTACACCTAAAGCTAATTTAGCCGCCTTAGAACCGGGCAACAATCCAATTAATTCTATTTTCCGTAGGGGTGGTGCCCCCGTGCCCGCCCTGCCCGATTTTCCGTTCCCTACTTCGGCGATCAAATCTCCTACAACGGTAAATTTATTAGCATATTTTTGGGGAATTTTAGCAAAAACTTCTGGTTTCATCGCCGCAAATTTATCAATCCAGCGATACCACCGGGCGTCCCATTCAGCATAAATAACAGTGCGATATTTGAGCCTTTTGCCAATAACAACCGTAAAAAATTGATCGCCACCTAAAAATAAAACAACTCCTGTTTCGTGCCAATCCCAATTTTCAGCAGTTTTGCCCGACAATAAGAATGGAAAAAAATGCTCCGGTGCTTGCACTCTGTCAACTTCTGGGTAGGAAGATGCGATTTGCGCTTCTTTCCCCGTGGCGTGGGGACAGGGGGACAGCACCACAGAGATGCGGGCTTGAGTCCCCGCGTTTGGCAATTTCTCGCGCAAAGCTTGCACGGCGGGACGCACCCAAGTTGCCAATTCTCCGGGGCCGTTGGAGAGGATTAAAATATCTACTGCCATAGGATTTAAGATTTGAAAGGATGCAACGGAGATTTTATGACAGATTTAATTAAGGCCGTCAAGACGGGTGATGTTGCGGCTGTAGAAAGTGCGATCGAACAGCGTGCAGATATCAATGCCAAAGATGAGGAAGGTGCGACTGCTTTGACGGCTGCGGCTGAAGCTGGCAATTCGGCGATCGTCAAAAAATTGCTGGCGGCAGGTGCCGGGCCCAACAGTCAGGATAATGACGGGTGGACGCCGTTAATGAGTGCCGCTGCTGCGGGACATACGGAGATTGTACAGCTTTTGCTGGAGGCGGGGGCGGATGTGAATGCTAAAACTAATTTTGGTTTGACGGCTTTGATGAGTGCAGCAGGTAGCGGGCGCACTCAAGTTGTGGAATTTTTAATCGATAAGGGAGCTGATATCAAAGCGTATGATAATAATACTTGGACTGCGTTAATTTGGGCGTCTTCGGAAGGTCACAAAGATACGGTTGAGGTTTTGAAGCTAGCGCGCGATCGCCATTAAAGACTTAGAAACCGGGTTTATTCGATAAATCCGGTTTCTGGAGGGTACAATTAATTATCGCACCGACAGCAGACCAATACCAATCCCGAATAGCTGCGATATTTCTATCCAAGTAAAAGTGTCCCAAAAGAAGATTTTGGTAATAAATTCAACTTGAGATTTCCGCCACCTTCAATAACTGCGATCGTATCACCATAACTAAGTTGGTCGCCTCCATTTGGTGTAAAGAACGGCAAGCCGTTTGTTTGGATTGCTAAATCTCGATTATTGTTGATGGGAAACACAATGTATCTATCGAATAATGATGTAGAGCCGAGCTGGATCGTATCCTGACCTTGGGTAAAGTTTTGAATTGTAGCAAAACCCGGTCCAAGGTAGAAAGTTTTATATCCAATCACAAACACTCTACTGGTAAATACAGGCTGCGCTAACACGAATGTATCGGCGCCGGGTCCGCCAATCAGAGTATCGAATTCGTTGCTGCCGTCACTTCCAGACACTCCGGCGCCAAAGCCTGCAGAGCTTGTTACTCCAACTAATTCGACATTCCCCACTCCTATACCAGTGAGGGTGTCATTGCCGGAAGTTCCGATAAAAGTAGCAGTCCTGTTTGGCTCGTTTTTTCCGAAATTGAAGTAGTGTTCCCGACCAGTTGTCAAAGCTCCAGAGTAGACAAAAGGTCCAATATCACGGTTTCTATTTAAGTATACTGTTTCATAGAAAGAAGTACCATTACTGAAGCGGCCGAATTGAATGAAGTGCTGGTAGCCACTTTTAAAGTTATTCTCAATAAACGACCGCGAATCTCGGTTAGTTGCTACATAAAATGCTTCGTCATAATTTGGCGATACGCGCGATCGACCTTCTTCGTAACCGTATTGGATAAAGTGGTCTAGGCCCGTCGCAAAAGGTGCATTTGCGTTGTTGGGGGTGCGGACTAAGGCAGCGATATCTGGGTTGCCAGCGAGGTAAGTAGCTTCGTCAAAATACCGCGATATTTTTGTGAGGCCGCCGGCTTGACCGAACTTTTCAAAGTGTTCTCTGCCGGATTTTATAATTCCTGCATCAATGGCTGGTTTCACCCAAGGATATTGCGCCAGGTAGTACGGTTCGTCAAAAATGTCATAGTTAGTCATAAGTTTTTCTCCAAGCTTAGTCTGCTTACTTGTCGGTTAAACTTGATCAACTATAACTAACTCTACTAACTCAGTATGTCAAGTTAATTATTGTTAAGCCTGTTTTATTATTTTCATGGCAAACGCAAAAGTGCGATCGCACTTTTTTTGAAAGAGCGATCGCACTTCTCAGCAGCAATCAGCCAAATTCCCAATAGCTTCGAGATTTCTAGCCAAGTAGAGGTAGAGAACCTCTAGATTCTGGTAAGAGATTCAACTTTAGATTTCCGCCGCCTTCAATAACAGCGATCGTGTCAAAGCTACTAATTCCCGAAGTTCCATCTGGAAAGTAAACGAACAAGCCGTTCGTTTGGATAGCTAAATCTCGATTGTTGTTGATGGGAAATATCAAGAATTTATCTAAAGAAGGTTGGATATCGCTTGTTGCTAGCTGAATGGTATCCTGACCTTGGGTAAAGTTCCGAATTGTAGCAAAACCCGGCCCAATATATAACTTTGTTGGGAAACTGTATCCCTTACCACCAGTACCTTGTACAACGTCTCCGAGCATGAATTTATCGCGGCCGCTACCGCCAGTGAGAGTATCGAATTCATTACTGCCCTCACTTTCATAATTTCGGCCGGGGATGGAAAAAGCACCACCTGTACCTAAACCTACTTCAACTCCAATTAATTCGGTATTCCCCACCCCAGCACCGGTAATGATGTCATTCCCGGAACTTCCGATAAAAGTCGCAGAGCGGCTTGGATCGTTTTTGCCGAAATTGAAGTAGTGCTCCCGACCAGTTTTCAACGCTCCCGATTCGACAAACGACTGAACATCGGAGTATTTGTTTAAGTATTCTTTTTCAAAAAAAGAAGTCCCAAACTGACCGTCTTTGATGCCGAATTGAACGAAATGCTGGTAGCCGTTTTTAAAAGTTCCATTCTGAATAAATGGCTGCAACTGTCGGTTATTTGCTACATAAAACGCTTCGTCATACTCAGGCGATACGCGAGTGCGACCTTCTTCGTAACCATATTGGATAAAGTGGTCTAGGCCAGTCGCAAAAGGTGCATTTGGGTTGTTGGGGGTGCGGACTAAGGCAGCGATATCTGGGTTGCCAGCGAGGTAAGTAGCTTCGTCAAAATACCGCGATACTTTGGTTAAGCCACCGACTTGACCGAATTTTTCAAAGTGTTCTCTTCCAGATTTGATGACTCCTGCATCAATGGCGGGTTTGACCCAAGGATATTGAGCAATGTAGTATTGTTCGTCAAAAATTGCGTAACTAGCCATGTTTTTTTATTGCGGCTTTAATGAGCTGTTGATGCAATTTATCAATAATCTGAAACTGAGACAATTACCTGATCGGGTGATTTTTTCCAAGTGTCAGTCAAATCTCATTTAAGCTCTCTAAAGATGTCGTAATTCATCGTTGTTTATTGGAGAACGTAAAGTGCGATCGCGGAATGCGAGTTGTTGGCATAGGAAAGTGCGATCGCACCGACAGCATCCCAAAGAAAATTCTGAATAGATTCGATATTTCTACCCAAGGAAAGATCTAATAACACTAGATCCTGGTAATAGATTCAAATTGAGATTGCCGCCACCTTCAACAACAGCGATTGTGTCAAAGCGACTGGCTATGAAAACTCCATTCTCAACAACGGGAAAGCCATTCGTTTGGATAGCTAAATCTCGATTATTGTTGATTGGAAACACCAATAATTGATCTAAGGGAATCCCTATCTGGATGATATCCTGACCTTGAGTAAAGTTCCGAATAGTAGCAAAACCTGGGCCGATGTAGAACTGTCTGGATGAGAGGGTTCCTCCCCTGAAGCCAACAATGTCACCGAGCACGAATTTATCGCTGCCGCTACCGCCAGTGAGAGTATCGAATTCATTGCTGCCGTCACTTTCATAATTTCGGGGGCCGGGATAGGTAACACCTACTTCAACTCCAATTAATTCGACCCTCCCTACCCCTACACCGGTGAGGATGTCATTACCGGAAGTTCCGACAAAAGTTGCCTCGCGGCTTGGCTCGAATTGCCCAAACTTGAAGTAATGTTCCCGACCAGTTTTTAAGGTTCCAGAGCTGATAGCCTCAAACACATTGAATAAGTATCCCGGTTCAAAGAAAGATGTTCCAAAACGACCTTCTTTTACCCCGAATTGAATGAAATGCTGGTAACCATTTTTAAAAGTTCCATTCTGAATAAACGGCTGCAAATCTCGGTTAGTTGCTACATAAAACGCTTCGTCATACTCAGGCGATACGCGAGTGCGACCCTCTTCGTAACCGTATTGGATAAAGTGATCTAAGCCTGTAGCAAACGGCGCGTTTGGATTGACTGTGCGGACAAAGGGTTTAAGGTCTGGATTTCCTTCAAGGTAAGTATCTTCGTCAAAATACCGCGATATTTTTGTGAGACCGGCGGCTTGACCAAATTTTTCAAAGTGTTCTCTTCCTGATTTGATGATTCCTGAATCAATGGCTGGTTTCAGCCACGGATATTGCGAAAGGTAGTATTGTTCGTCGAAGATATCGTAATTCATAGTTTGCTGTTTAAAGTAAAGTACGATAAAAAAAAGTCATCAATCATCAGTATTAACTAATGACCAATGACCGATGACTAATGACTAATGACCAATGACTAACCAATCAAGAAAGTACCGTTACCGTTAGATTCTTGGAAACTCAAATTCAAACTTGCTCCTCCTTCAATCACGCCCAGCACATCTCCAAAACGCTGGATTGACAAATTGTTGCCAACCGGAGTTAGGCTGTAGCCGTTTAATGAAGTTCCTTGCAGTTGGATAAAATCGCTTTCGATGTCGAAGTTACGGATGGTAGCTTGACCGTTACCCAAATACAGCGGTGTCGGGCTAAAATTCCCGGCTGTAGCAGGAACTCCGAGTACGAATGTATTGGTTCCCGGAGCACCAATCAAGACATCGAATTCATTAGTGCCAAAGCTTTCATACTGTCGGTTGCGTTGCGAATCTAGACCTACTTCCACTCCCACAAGTTCGACATCCCCGACGCCAACACCAGTTAAAACATCGTTGCTGCGGCTGCCGACAAAAGTTGCGTCGCGGGCCGGCTCAAATTGTCCAAAATTGAAGAAGTGTTCCCGGCCTGTTCTCAAGTTTCCAGAGTTGACAAACGGCACAATATCGGGGTTTTCTTTTAAGTATTCCGGTTCAAAAAATGAAGTCCCAAACCGACCGTCTCTGATTCCGAATTGAGTGAAATGGTCGAAGCCTGATTTGAAAGTTCCGTTCTGAACGAACGGTGCGACATCTGAGTTGTTTGCTAAATAAAAATTTTCGTTGTACTCAGGGGATACTTGAGCGCGGCGCTGTCCTTCATCGTAACCGAACTGGATAAAGTGATCGAGGCCGGTTGCAAAAGGTGCGTTTGGATTGACTGTGCGGACAAAGGCTGCGAGGTCTGGATTTTTCTCAAGGTAAGTAGCTTCGTCAAAATAACGCGATACTTTAGTTAGACCGCCGGCTTGACCAAATTTTTCAAAGTGTTCTCTCCCGGATTTGATTACTCCTGCATCAATCGCTGGTTTGATCCAAGGATATGAGGCAAGGTAGAATTGTTCGTCGAAAATTGCGTAGTTAGCCATGTTTCCCCCTTAATGTTGGGATGAGTTTGAGAGTTTATAGCAATTAGCTTTCCATGAACTCGATCGCTAATCAGGAATTTACACCAAACGGACATTATGAAATGGTTTTAATTTCCTGGAATAATATCACTTTTTGTGACTCAGCAATTATCCGAAGGCTACATTCTGCCTTCACAAATTATACCTTTTTCCCCTCAGTTAATTGCTCTATCGCAAGTGTGATCAATTCTACAAACCTGGGAACTTTTTTCAGGATTTTTTTGTCGATTGTTGGTTAATTTTTAATTATTTTTATCCTACTAATTAATCGTATACATATTATCTTTTATTTGTCAAGTAAATTTTTGTAAACAAAATATGGAGTATTTGCTCAAGGAATTTATAAAAAAATGTAACGAAAATTTGACCTAAATTTGTCGAATTGTGTCATGTGCAGGCTCAAATCGCCTAATGGCAAGCGTTTTCTGGTAAAAATGCTTATGGGATAAAAAAATTCCCGATTCGCGAAAACAGCATCTTAAAGGAGCCTAACCGGATGTTCACTCACGTCAAGCCCACCATTCGCCACGTCGTGCCGGAAAACTTGCAGGGGCGATCGCTCATGAAGGTGGTCTATGTCGTACTGGAACCGCAGTATCAAAGCGCCCTGTCCGCAGCGGTTCGATCGATAAACCAGAAAAATCCGAATTTGGCAATAGAAATCAGCGGCTACCTGATCGAAGAACTCCGCAGCCCGGAAAATTACGAGGCTTTCAAGCGGGATGTGGCAGATGCCAATGTATTTATTGCTTCTCTAATTTTCATCGAAGATTTGGCAGAAAAAGTTGTAGCGGCGGTGGAACCGCTGCGCGACAGCTTGGATGTCGCCGTCGTCTTCCCGTCGATGCCAGGGGTGATGCGCCTCAATAAAATGGGCAGTTTCTCGATGGCACAGTTGGGACAAAGCAAAAGTGCGATCGGCGAATTCATGAAAAAACGGAAGGAAAAATCCGGGAGTTCCTTCCAAGACGGAATGCTGAAACTGCTGCAAACTTTGCCGAAAGTGCTGAAATATTTGCCCATCGACAAAGCCCAAGATGCCCGCAACTTCATGCTGAGTTTCCAGTATTGGCTGGGCGGTTCCCAAGAAAACTTGGAAAACTTCCTGCTGATGCTGTCACATAAATATGTCTTCAAAGGCCAGTCACAGCCAACTTTCCAAGAACCTGTTGTCTACCCCGACATGGGAATTTGGCATCCTTTGGCATCGTCGATGTTTGAAGATGTAAAAGCATATCTGACCTGGTTTAATGCCCGTACAGATATTTCTGCAGATCTCAAAGATCCCCTCGCACCTTGCATTGGTTTAGTGTTGCAACGCACTCACTTAGTGACAGGAGATGACGCGCACTATGTAGCAATGGTGCAGGAATTGGAGGCAATGGGCGCGCGGGTTGTGCCGATTTTTGCCGGCGGTTTGGACTTCTCTAAACCTGTGGAAACTTTTTTCTTGGAAGTCGGGGCAAAAGGTGTTACACCTCTGCCGATCGTTGATGCGGTGGTTTCTCTGACGGGTTTTGCTTTGGTGGGCGGCCCGGCGAAACAAGATCACCCGAAGGCGATCGAATCTTTGAAAAAATTAAATTGCCCTTACATGGTGGCTTTGCCGCTGGTTTTCCAAACGACAGAAGAATGGGAAAATAGCGATTTAGGCTTGCACCCGATTCAAGTTGCGTTGCAAGTTGCGATTCCTGAGTTGGATGGTGCGATCGAACCGATTATTGTGTCGGGACGCGACGGCGCAACTGGAAAGGCGATCGCCCTGCAAGATCGAATTGAAGCAATTTCCCAGCGCGCCATGAAATGGGCAATGCTGCGCCGCAAACCAAAATTAGATAAGAAAGTTGCGATCACAGTTTTCAGTTTTCCGCCAGACAAAGGCAACGTCGGAACAGCCGCTTACTTGGACGTTTTCGGCTCGATTTACGAAGTATTGAAAGCCTTAAAAGGTAACGGTTACGACTTGCCAGAATTGCCGGATTCCGCCGAGAAACTGATGCAAGAAGTCATCCACGACGCAACAGCCCAATACCAAAGTCCCGAATTAAATATTGCTTACCGGATGTCGGTAGCTGAATACGAAGAATTCACTCCTTACTCCGAACGGTTGCAAGAAAATTGGGGCCCGCCTCCGGGACATTTGAACAGCGACGGACAAAATTTGCTGATTTTTGGCAAACATTTTGGCAATGTGTTTATCGGAGTGCAACCTACTTTTGGATACGAAGGCGATCCGATGCGGTTGTTATTCTCTCGTTCTGCTAGCCCCCACCACGGTTTTGCTGCGTACTATACATATTTGGAGCGCATTTGGGGTGCGGATGCGGTGCTGCACTTTGGCACTCACGGTTCGCTAGAATTCATGCCCGGTAAGCAGATGGGAATGTCTGTGGATTGTTATCCTGACAGTTTGATCGGCAAGATTCCTAACCTCTATTATTACGCCGCCAACAATCCCAGCGAGGCAACAATTGCTAAGCGCCGCAGTTATGCTGAAACAATCAGTTATCTGACTCCTCCGGCTGAAAATGCTGGCTTGTACAAAGGTTTGCAGGAACTCAGCGAGTTAATTGCTTCTTATCAAACTTTGAAAGAGACTGGGCGCGGTGTGCCGATTGTGGATGCGATCGTCGAAAAATGCCGTTTGGTGAATTTGGATAAGGATATCGCCTTACCTCCCGAACAAGAACGCGGGGTTGCTGCGGATATGACTGCGGAGGAACGGGACAATTTAGTTGGCTTGGTTTACCGCAAGTTGATGGAGATTGAGTCGCGGTTGTTACCTTGCGGTTTGCACGTGATCGGTAAGCCGCCGACTGCTGAAGAGGCGATCGCAACTTTGGTTAACATTGCCAATTTAGACCGGGAAGAAGACGGATTAATCAGTTTGTCGCGGATTATTGCTCAAAGTCTCGATCGGAATATTGACGAGATCTACACCAACAACGACAAAGGCATTTTAGCAGATGTTGAATTGTTACAAAACATCACCTTAGCCTGTCGCGATGCTGTTAGCGCTTTGGTGAAGGAACAAACCGATGCTGAGGGTAGAGTTTCCCTGGTTTCTAAGTTGAATTTCTTCAACATGGGCAAGAAAACACCCTGGATTGATGCTTTGCACGCAGCGGGTTATAAAAAGGTCGATCCAGAACTGATTAAACCGCTGTTTGAGTATCTGGAATTCTGCTTGCAGCAAGTTTGTGCCGACAACGAATTGGGCGCATTATTGCGCGCGCTAGAGGGCGAATACATTATCCCCGGCCCTGGTGGCGATCCGATTCGCAACCCGGATGTTTTGCCGACTGGCAAGAATATGCACGCTTTGGACCCGCAGTCAATCCCTACCACGGGGGCGATCAAGTCTGCTAAGGTTGTAGTCGATCGGCTGTTAGAAAGACAGCGCGTTGATAACGGCGGAAATTACCCAGAAACCATCGCCGTTGTGTTGTGGGGAACCGACAATATCAAGACTTACGGTGAATCCCTCGCCCAAGTAATGTGGATGGTGGGAGTGAAGCCAGTTCCCGACGCTTTGGGCCGGGTAAACAAACTCGAATTGCTTTCTTTAGAAGAGTTGGGACGCCCTCGGATCGACGTAGTAATTAACTGTTCAGGCGTATTCCGCGACTTGTTCATCAACCAAATGAATTTGTTAGATAAAGCCGTGAAAATGGCAGCGGAAGCCGACGAACCGTTAGAAATGAACTTCGTCCGCAAACACGCCCTGAAGCAAGCGGAAGAAATGGGAATCAACCTGCGACAAGCAGCCACCCGCGTATTTTCCAATGCTTCTGGTTCCTATTCATCTAACGTCAACTTGGCGGTAGAAAACAGCACTTGGGAAAGCGAAGCAGAGTTGCAGGAAATGTACTTAACTCGCAAATCCTTCGCCTTTTCTTCCGACAATCCCGGAACAATGGAACAAGACATGCAGATTTTTGAATCCTCCTTGAAAACTGCTGAAGTGACATTCCAAAACTTGGATTCTGCTGAGATTTCCCTAACCGACGTGTCGCACTATTTCGACTCTGATCCGACTAAATTGATCGGCAGTTTGCGCGCAGATGGCAAGAAACCGGCATCCTTTGTTGCTGATACAACCACAGCCAACGCGCAGGTGCGGACGCTATCAGAAACCGTGCGTTTAGATTCGCGGACTAAGCTGCTGAATCCGAAGTGGTACGAGGGGATGTTGTCGCACGGTTATGAAGGTGTGCGGGAGATTTCTAAGCGTCTGGTGAATACGACTGGATGGAGTGCGACGGCGGGCGCTGTGGATAATTGGGTGTATGAGGATGTCAACACTACGTTTATCCAAGATGAGGAGATGCAGAAGCGTTTGCTTAACTTAAATCCTCATTCTTTCCGCAAGATTGTCAGCACTTTGCTTGAGGTGAATGGCCGCGGTTATTGGGAGACTTCTGAGAACAATTTGGATCGTCTGCGTGAACTTTATCAGGAGGTGGAAGACCGGATTGAAGGGGTAGAGTAAAAAACTTGAAAAGGATGGGTATTTTACCCATCCTTTCCTCCCAAATAGCTCATAACTCTTAACTCTCCTTGAACTCATTTGAAAAATACAGTCACTAAAAATATGCAGTTAATCAATTTTTCTATAACCAACTACCGCAGTATTATTAAGGCTTATAAATTGCCTGTTTCTAATCTAACTGTTTTAATCGGTCAAAATAATGAAGGTAAATCGAACATTGCTAATGCCTTAGCGAGCGCTATATTGGCACTTAGTAATCCATCACGCTTAAGGATACCACATAGACAGAGAGCAATTGATTATCCAGAAAGTTATGATTGGCAAAGAGATTTTCCTATCTCTTTACAAACTAAAGATAAATTGGGCAAGTCAAGCTTTACGCTTGAATTTTCCTTAGAAGAGAGTGAGTGCGAAGAATTAGGTGATTATCTTCAGTCAAATACCATAAATAGAGAATTCAGTGTTTTATCACTTACTATTACTATAGATAAAGATCGTAACTTAGAATTTGCCCTTCAAAAAAAAGACAAAAAAAATAAATGGAAAGCCTTAGCGCCAAAAACAGCCTCTAAAATAGCTACTTTTATAGGGCGAAAAATTACATTTACATATATTCCTGCTATACGTACCTCAGAAGCGGCCATCAAAGTTGTTCAACAAATGGTTGATCGAGAATTAGCTACCTTAGAATCTCAACCAGACTATCGCGCAGCACTAGAAGCGATTGATCAATTACAAAAGCCTATTCTAGACAAAATATCTGCAAAAATAACTCAACCATTACAGGAATTTATACCACAGGTTAAATCAGTAAAGATTTCTGTTTCTCAAGAAGTAAGGTTCAGAGCATTAAGAAGATGTGAAATTATCATTGATGATGGAACTCCAACGCCTCTAGAAAGAAAAGGTGATGGAATTAAAAGTTTAGCAGCTATTAGTTTACTAAGGAGAGAAAATACTCAAAATCGACTATCTATTGTCGCATTGGAAGAACCAGAATCACATCTTCATCCTAGTGCCATACATAGATTAAAAGATGTTATAGATGAATTATCCAGTAATCATCAAGTAATTTTAACAACTCATTGTCCTTTATTTGTTAATAGAATAAATCTTGCTAGCAATATTCTAATTACTAATAATAAAGCTGTCAACGCCAAAAAAATTAGCGAGATTCGTGAGATTCTTGGAGTACGAGCTTCTGATAACTTGATGCACGCTCAAATTGTTTTAGTAGTAGAAGGAGAAGATGATAAAATTATTTTAGAAAGTTTATTTTCTTGTTACTCAGAATGCTTAAAGGCTTCTTTGAAAAATGGTACTTTAGTAATTGACCCTCTACATGGTGCATCAAATCTATCTTATAAACTGTCTTCACTTAAAGCATCTTTATGCGTTATTCATACTTTTTTAGATCATGACAAAGCTGGCAAGGATGCAATTGAGGAAGCTATGAAAAATAATCTTCTTAAAATAGCTGATTATCAGCTTGCTATCTGTAATGGAATGACTGAATCAGAAATAGAAGATTGTTTGAATAAGGAAATATATGAAGAGGCTTTAAAACTACAATTTGGTATTAAATTAAACTGTTCCGACTTTAAAAACAATAATAAATGGTCAGATAGGATCAAAAAGACTTTCTTCTCACAAGGTAAGAACTGGAATATAAAAATGGAATCTCAAGTCAAAGCAATAGTGGCTGAACAAGTAAATAATAATCCTGAAAACTCTTTAAATCTGCATAAAAGAAGCTCCATAGATACTTTAATTCAAGCATTAGAAGAAAAACTAAATAAATAAATTAGTGTTGTGTAGTAAATGACATTTGTCAAGCACTGCTATAGCAATTTAGTCTCTGTCTAACGATGCCTGACGACTCAGCCTTCCGTCTACTTCCCCTCAGCCAAAGAGCGATCGCCACTTTATTTCTTAAACCGATTTTCTTTCTCAAAGAGCGATCGCCCTTATCTTCCCAAAGTGCGATCGCCCTGATATTCCTCAAGTGCAATTAAACTTGACCAGGCAAATCCAACGCAATTAATAAAGCTTGATTCAGCAGAAGTATTGCTTCATCACTAAGCATTCCTCGTAAACTCAATAAACGAGATTTAGATAATACCCGTACTTGATCGGCCATACCGATAGAATCGTTAGTTAATCTACCGTCGGGAGCTTTAATTAATACCTGAGTGGGATAAACTCGTTTACCAGTTTGATAAGTAGTGCAGGGAATAGCCAAAACTACAGGGCTATATGTATTTATTGTAGCTCGACTAACGATGATAACAGGACGGGTTCCTCCTTGTTCAGAACCCTCAACAGGTTCAAGTCTAGCATCATAGACTTCTCCCCGGTTCATACAGGAGATTCTCCCAATTGCAACGCTTCCCAACTCGCTACCGCAAACTCAGCCTCCATCTGTAGCACTTGAGCTTGATACTCTGGATCTTGTACCATTTCAATCAGTGCTGCATCAATTTCCGATCGTTTACCCTGAGTCTGGGTTGTTACCCGATCGCGAATCAATGCTGACAATACTTCTAAAAGCTGCTGTTGCTCTTCAAGAGTGAGATTTTGAGCCTGACTCAGTACCTCGCTATAAGTAGACATAGGCTTTATGTTGAGATTTTTTGGCTGATTGTTATTATAGCAATTTAGAATCGAAGGAAGTGCGATCGCCCTGATCTTCCCAAAAGTACGATCGCCCCTCTCTTCCCATCCAAAAATAATCCATCAACTTCTCAAATGCTCCAAAACTAAAACCGTTAACCCAGGTAAAGAAGGCAACCGCGCATCATTTGTCAAAAAAAACGAAGCACCCTCATGGATAGCTGTAGCCATTTGAATAGAATCGGGCGATCGCAAATTGTAAGTTGCTCTCAGTTGTGCCGCTGTTTCAGCAATATCTGGAGTTAATTCAACAACAGTTAAACTTCCTTGATTCATCAATATTTCACGATATTCTTGAGCCAAGGCAGTATTTTTCTGTCGCAGGGGATGAACTAGCACTTCTACGAGCGTTACTGTTGATTTCACTATCCTAAAATCACCGCGATTAAACGATCTAAAGAAAAGCAGCATCATCTCTAGATATTTTGGATTTTGCTCCATAAAGTAAATCAGAGGCGCAGTATCCAATTCGACAACTTGTCCCTGTAGCTGAGCTATCCATTCCATGAATCTCTTTCCCGATCCACATATTCTTGAGCATCAATCCCCTGCCAAATTTCCTTACCCAAGCCTGATAATTCTAAAATACTGCGCTTCGGCTTAGGAATCACCCGTTGACGAATATGTGCAAACAATTCAGAGATGAGGCGCATTTGCTCATCTGGTGCAAGTTTTAGAACCTGAGTCAGTACCGTGCTGTAAGTAGACATAGACTCTGCATTAAGATTTTTTGGCTGATTGTCATTATAGCAATTTAGGAGCGAAGGAAGTACGATCGCCCTTATTTTCCAAAAGCGCGATCGCCCTTATCTTCCGCAAGTGCGATCGCCCATCTTTATTAAGCCTCAAACGGGTTAATCAGTGTGAGTTCAGCAATCCACCGAAAATCCCCTATATTTCTTGTTACTAAAGTTCTGCCATATACCAAAGCTGTTGCCGCAATAATAGCCTCCCCAAGTGTCATTATCCTTATCTGTCGCAACAGCACTGCGCGATCGAGTACAGCGTTAGAAATTGGTATAACCTCCACCACACCAAAGAATTCCTCAAAGTACACTCTATACTCTTCAGTTAGCCCATGATAACCCAAGACTTCAACGTAACTTATTGCCGATACAACTATGTCATTTTCGCCAATAAAATGCCTAATCTGCGAGTTTTCGGGCTGGGAAGCGTAGATAATAATATCACTGTCTAGCAGCATTCATTATTAATCCCTACCTGGAAGTAAACGGTCTTGACGCAAATCTCGCTGCCATTCCACTGGATCGCTAATATCAGCAAAGACATTATTTGCTGCAATTTTTTCCAATATTTCAACTATTCTCTGACGGCGAAACTCCGCACTTAAAGTCCATCGCTCTTCTTGTAAAGTAACGTAAACTCTGACAGGGCGATCGCCTTGTCTTGGAACCTCATTAGCCCATTCTAAAACGTTTCCCTTCAATGTAGCCTCAAATATTCGCTGCATAGCTAATATCAAATATTCTTTATCTCTACTATTCTAACCCTTTTGAGCATTAAAGGTACTTGTTGGATTATACCAGATAGTCGCAAATTGAGTTCCTGCGGCCCCGATATTGCCTGCATTGCGATCGCCCTGAACTTCCTCTGCATGGAAATTTAGTTTTGAGGAATGTTGCCAGTACCTTGAATGTTATCACCTACGCTTCAAGCTCAGCACACTGAGAAAAAAGCTCGACAAAACCATCTGCAAACCGACAGTCAGGCAAGTGAGTGAGGGAATAACTAAACGCAGAGTTTTAGAAGGATTGAGAGAACCGAAAGCAGTTTCGCTCCAGATAGTTAATGACAAGAACGAGCCAACTATGCCGATTAATATCAGCGTGACTCCGACAATCAATCCTGTCTCTAGGGTGACATAGCGAAATATTTTGTTGAGTTTGGGGTCTTCGGGTAGGAATTTCTCGCTGATGGCAAAAATTTTGGTGAAAAAAGCAAAAGTTACTGCTTGAAAACCGATGATAATTGCGATCGCAGCATAAAGCAGCGTATGTACATCAAAGCTTATACTACCAATCTTTTGAGTACCGGGTAACAGCCAAACCACGATAATTAGACCCCAAATCATCAGCGCAGTACCCGGATACAAAAACAGCCACCGAGGACTGTAAAGCAGCAAAAATCGCAGGTGCCGCCAGCCATCTCGCCAAGTTCGCAAGTGCGGCGGCCGACTGCGGCCGTCGGGAGAAAGTACGGTTGGAATTTCAGTTATCCGCAGCTTGTACACAGAAGCCTTGACCACCATTTCGCTAGCAAATTCCATCCCCGTCGTTTGCAAGTCGAGTTTCAAAATTGAGTCTCTCCTAAAACCCCTGAGTCCGCAGTGAAAATCGCCTACGGGACTGGCAAAAAATAGCCTCCCAACCCATGTCAGCACCGGATTTCCTAAATATTTGTGCAGCGGCGGCATTGCACCCGGTTTGATGCCCCCTTGAAAGCGGTTTCCCATCACTAAGTCGAAACCTTCTCGCAATTTGTTGACAAAAGCGCCGAGGTTGGAAAAATTGTAGCTGTCGTCAGCATCGCCCATGATAATATAAACTCCGCGCGCTGCAATGATGCCTCCCATCAGGGCGCTGCCGTAGCCTTTGGCTGCTACGGGCACGACTCTCGCTCCCATTCTGGTAGCGATAGCTTGAGAACCGTCTGTGCTGCCGTTGTCTGCTATGATGACCTCGCCGGCAATATCAAGTTCGTGCAGAAACTTCTGTGCCTTCTTGATGCAGATTTCTAAAGTTTCTGCTTCGTTCAGACAAGGCATGAGTATCGATAGTTCTAGAGTATATTCTCCGCTTGGGTTGGTCTGCTCGGCCATATATTTGTTCGACTCTCGATCGCGCTCGACCATACTTGATTTTCCCGTATTTCTGCTTAAAATATTAGTGTGAATAAAGCCTAGCAAAACTTAATTAAAGTTTTTCAGGTTTTTGGGAACGGCAATTTTTGATTGTACTATAGGTTAGTAAACTTATGAATAGAAGCGTTTTTTTGTTATTGCTTGCTGCAATATTGTGCGGCGTCGCAGGTCAATTTAGTCTGAAGGCCGGAGCTAAAATATTAGGGCCCATTGGCGCTGCTAATTTAATAGAAAAAATTATAGCAATGGCTACTCAGCCGTTGATAGTAACTGGTCTTTCTTTGTATGCAATTTCTTCGATCGGGTTTATTGTAGTTTTGTCGCGGGCAAACCTTAGCATAGTATCGCCTTTACTGTCAATTAGTTACCTGTTTACTGTTTTAGGGGGCAAACTGATATTTCACGAGCCTTTGCCGCCGCTGCGGTTGGTAGGCGTGGCGCTAATTATGACAGGAGTAATTTTTGTACTCAGAGGTCAAGCTGGGGGAGTGACTGGGGGGAACTAGCCACTTTTAAGATTGACGCTGGAGAGCTGAATTGATAACTTAAATCAAAGGGTGTATTTGAGCCTTTTTTTATGAAATGATGCTGCTGTATGTCTAATATTTCTGAGCCTGTGAATCCCAATCAATTATTGAGCGATCGCACCGCAGTTCTTGCTACCATGCACCAAAAAGAACGGGTAATGGCTCCAGTTTTAGAACGAGAATTGGGTGTAAATATCCTAGTACCTGCAGAGCTTGACACTGACGCATTCGGCACCTTCACCAGAGAAGTTAAACGCTTAGGAACACAAATAGAAGCGGCTCGCCATAAAGCACAAAAAGCCCTAGAAATTGCGGGCGAAACTCTTGCCTTTGCCAGCGAAGGTACTTTCGGCCCTCACCCAATGATGCCGTATCTGCCAGCTAACAGAGAAATAGTAATTTTATTAGATCGAGCCAACAATCTAGAACTAATTGGCGACTCCTTCTCGGTTGAAACTAACTACAGTCACCAGTTAGTTTCCAGTATAGAAGAAGCAGATGATTTTGCGAAAAAAGTGGGATTTCCCGATCACGCACTGGTGGTTATAGTTCGCGATGCTGCGCTCGGCAACGGCGAAATTGTCAAGGGCATTAGGACAGAAAAACAATTTTTCGACGCGGTGACAGCAGGCTTAAAAAAATCGTCAACCGGCCGAGTTCACATCGAAACAGATATGCGGGCGATGTACAATCCAACTCGGATGAAAAACATCGAAAATGCAACTCTCGATTTAGTTAAAAAATTTAAGCAATTCTGCCCGGAGTGCGGTTGGCCGGGATTCGATATTGCTGAGACGAAAATCGGATTGCCCTGCGGAATTTGCTATTTTCCGACTCAGCTAGTGCGATCGGCAATCTATAAATGCAAAAACTGCGGTTATACTAAAGAAAAACTATTTCCCGACGGTCGAGAGACTGCCGATCCTTCCCTTTGTCAATATTGCAACCCTTAGAAAAATAATTGCACAAAAATAGTAAAGTTTGTCACAATATTATTGATAGTTCCCTAATTAAATTCACTAATGATAGCTGTAGAAACAGAACGCAACTGGAAACCCGTTATTAAAGAATTCGAGGCTGTAGTCGGCAAAAATGGCGTCGTACAGCGTCGCGAAGAATTGATTGTCTACGAGTGCGACGGACTCGCCAGCTACCGCCAGCGCCCTGCCCTGGTGGTATTGCCTCGAACTACGGAGGAAGTAGCGCAAGTGGTCAAAATATGCGATCGCAACTCAATTCCCTGGGTGGCTAGAGGCGCAGGAACAGGCCTTTCCGGCGGCGCTTTGCCTGTAGAAAACTGCGTGCTGATTGTCACTGCCCTGATGCGAAAAATTCTAAAAGTAGACTTAGAAAATCAGCAAGTAGTCGTGCAACCGGGAGTAATTAATAACTGGGTAACGCAAGCAGTTAGCGGCGCTGGTTTCTACTACGCGCCAGATCCTTCCAGTCAAATTATTTGTTCGATTGGTGGCAACGTTGCGGAAAATTCTGGCGGGGTTCACTGCCTCAAATACGGAGTCACAACGAATCACGTTTTAGGATTAAGATTGGTACTTCCAGACGGTTCTATTGTCGATGTCGGTGGCGAAATTCCCGAAATGCCCGGTTACGATTTAACTGGTGTATTTGTCGGTTCCGAAGGCACTTTAGGAATAGCTACAGAAGTTACTCTGCGAATTCTCAAAGCGCCGGAATCGATTTGCGTTCTCCTAGCGGATTTTTCCAGTATAGAAGCAGCGGGCGAATCAGTTTCCGATATTATCAGCGCTGGCATTATTCCCGGCGGCATGGAAATTATGGACAACATCAGCATCAATGCTGTGGAAGATGTGGTGGCAACTGGATGTTATCCCCGTGATGCGGCGGCAATTCTACTCGTTGAAATCGACGGTTTAGAAGTGGAAGTTGCCACAAACAAACAGCGGATTGCTGATATTTGCAAGCATAACGGAGCGCGAAATATCACCACGGCAACCGACCCGGAAACGCGCCTAAAAATTTGGAAAGGGCGGAAAGCTGCTTTTGCGGCGGCGGGTCATCTCAGCCCGGATTATTACGTGCAAGACGGCGTAATTCCGCGAACGCAAATGGCGTATGTTTTGAAAGAAATTGAGGGTTTGAGCGAGAAATACGGTTATCGAATTGCTAATGTTTTTCATGCGGGAGACGGGAATTTGCACCCGCTGATTCTGTACGATAACTCGGTAAAAGGTGCGCTGGAAAAGGTGGAAGAATTGGGCGGGGAAATTCTTAGGCTTTGTGTGAAAGTTGGGGGAAGTCTTTCGGGGGAACACGGCATCGGTGCTGATAAGAAGTGTTTTATGCCGGATATGTTTTCGGAGGTAGATTTGGAGACGATGCAGTGGCTGCGTCAGGTGTTTAATCCGAAAGGTTTGGCGAATCCTGGGAAGATGTTTCCGACGCCGAAGACTTGCGGGGAAGCGGCGAGGGCTAAGGTTGAAACTTTTAAGAAGTTGGAAGGTGCGGAGGTTTTTTAATTCCCTATTTATGGGGTAAGGTGAGCCGAAAAGCACCTGATAATTGTCTCTACAATGGGGATGCAAAACCTCTAAGTATGCGTTCCCAGCCAGAGTATGGTAACGATAAAAAACGATAAAAATCGTTTTTTACGAGTGCGAGATTCCCGCTCACTTGCTTGCCTATATATCACGTTGGTAAGGTGCAGATTGCACATTTCGCGCTAATGTGCGATCGGCATTTTGATAGTAAATTCCGTACCATTACCCAATTCCGAAGTACAATATAATTCGCCTTTGTGTCTTTCTACAATAATTTGATAGCTAATTGACAAACCCATTCCCGTGCCTTTGCCAATGGGCTTGGTAGTAAAAAAGGCATCAAATATGCGCTGTTTGACTTCCTCCGTTATTCCTGGGCCATTGTCGGCAATTTTTATTTCTACAAAATTGCCGACAACTTCCGTAGAAATCCTAATCTGGCTGGGATTTTCTAGCATTTCTTGACAATTTTGCCTACTGTTCGCATCTTCTAAAGCATCGATCGCATTGCTGAGAATATTCATAAAAACTTGATTTATCGGTCCAGCAAAACACTCAACAGTCGGCAATTCTCCGTATTGTTTTAGGATTTGAATTGGCTGCTTTTCTCCGTTCCCTTTCAAACGGTGATTGAGAATTAACAGCGTGCTGTCAATACCTGCGTGGAGGTTAACAGGTTTCATCTGTGCATCGTCCTGCCGCGAAAAGTTCCGTAGCGACTGCACAATCTGGCAAATGCGATCGACACCAACGCTCATTGAAGATAGTATTTTAGGTAAATCTTCAGCTAAAAAATCGAGATCATTTTTTTCTCTTTCCTCTTGAATTTCGGCGACTGGATTAGGATAGTGCTGTTGATAAAGTTCGAGGTGGTGAAACAAGTCTTGAGTATAATTTGTGAGATGAGCGAGATTGCCGTAAATGAAGCTGACTGGGTTGTTGATTTCGTGAGCGACGCCAGCAATTAGCAATCCCAAACTCGACATTTTTTCGCTTTGAACTAATTGGGAATGAGTGGCTTTGAGTTCGTCCAGCGCCGCTGCTAGTTGAGCTGCTTGTTCTCGGCTTTGTGCTTCGGAATTATGCAATGCTTCTGCGGCTTGTTTGCTGTGGGTGATGTCTCTCTGTACGCCGATAAAATGAGTTAATTTACCCGTTCTATCGCGCACGGGAGATATTGAGAAACAATTCCAGAAAGCGGTTCCGTCTTTGCGGTAATTCTTTAATATTACCTTGCATTCGCTTTCTGCTTGCAAGGCTTGGCGAATTATTTCTACTGCCGCCGGATCGGTATCGCTTCCGTGCAAAAATCGACCGTTTTTCCCGATAATTTCCTGCCGCCGATAACCTGTCATGCTTTCAAATGCGGGATTGCAATAAATAATTGGATTTTCGGGGTCAGTGGCGTCAGAAATCGTAACTCCAGTGCTAGTAGCTGCGATAGCTCGATCGTACAACCAAAGCATTTCTTCTGCGCGCTTGCGATCGGTAATGTCCCGCAGCGTAGCTAAATAAGCCATTTCTCCGTCCCATTCCGTTTCCACCACACGCATTTCTACTACAGCATTTGCTTTTTGCTTGCGAATAGCTTCAACTTCTGTTTGCACGACGCGAGTTCCTGGTGCTTCTGTTTTTCCAACTTGGGGAATAATATCCGTCGCCATCTCAAGGTCGCAAGCTGAAACTTCTACTACTAAATTGCCAAAAAATGCTTGCCCTAAAAGTTCCTCTGCCGTGCAGTTAAACAGCGCTTCTGCTGACTGGTTGGCAAAACAGACAAGTCCTCGCTTGTTAACGATTGCGATGCCGTCACCATTTTTTTCGATCACATTCCGAAACCGAGATTCGCTAGCTTTCAACTGCTGCTTTAGCTGTTCCATTGCTCGCTCCATCTGCTGCAGTTCGCACAGACTAAGACTATAAGCTTCAGAAATGTTTGCCTCTGTCGAATTCTCGGCTCTTTTTTTGGGAATCTGTTGGTACTCTGTTCTATGGGTCATATTGTGATCAGTTTTTTTATGATTCCTGCTAATATTACTGAGCTTATTTTCTGGATCTGCTTCTTGAAAAAACATATTTCAGCCCTACTAAATTGTTGTTTAGATTAAGGTGTTGCGCTCGCCCAATTTTCCGGGAAATTTAGGGAGAGAGCAATTTACACCCGATGCTAGCACATTACTTTTAGAATTCATCATAAAACATCGTTAAAATTCAAGAGCATCGCCATTAATTTATCTATTAAGTTTTATTAAGTAATTTCACCAACATTGACACTTACGTAGCGACATGAACTGTGCAAGCTGAATATGGCTTCAATCCCCCTCGCACTCACAAAATAACCAGTTCCACGCGCAAGTTCTACATATTTAGAAGCCACTGGTCAGTATAAAATATTATATAAGTTTGACAAAAAATATGGTTTAAAATAAGCGAGCTCATCTTTAAATTATTAAAAATAATCATAATTAGCCATTACCAAATCATCTCCCTGCCGCCAGATTTGGTATATAATATAACCTGTCTATTTTTATGATCGCAACTTCAAACCAATGGCACGTCTAGCACTTCTGAGCACATCCAATAAAACCGGACTAATCGACTTAGCGCGCAGTCTAGTAGAAGAATTTGAATTTGACATAATTAGTAGTGGCGGGACAGCAACGGCCCTCAAAGAAGCAGGCATCCCAGTGACAAAAGTTGCGGAATATACTGGTTCTCCCGAAATTTTGGGAGGGCGAGTGAAAACACTTCACCCACGAATCCACGGTGGCATTTTAGCACGCCGCGATGTACCGGAAGACCTCGCAGATTTAACCGCAAATCACATTCGGGCGATCGATTTAGTTGTAGTCAATTTGTATCCATTTGAAGAGACAATTGCTAAGCCAGGAGTTACTCTAGCAGACGCAATTGAGCAGATAGATATCGGCGGGCCGGCAATGTTGAGAGCCTCAGCCAAAAACCACGCTCATTTGACAGTGTTGTGCGATCCCGAACAGTACAATAATTATTTAAAAGAACTGCGGGAAAATGGCGGTCAAGCATCCTTAGAGTTTCGGCAAAAATGTGCGCTAGAAACCTTCAAACATACAGCCAACTACGATCGCGCGATCGCAACTTATCTCAGCAGCAGCCAATCCGCTGAAGAATCTTCGCTACCAGACGAGTTTAATTTATCAGGAAAAGAGTTGCAAACTCTGCGCTACGGCGAAAATCCCCATCAAGCCGCCACCTGGTATCAAAGCGGAAGTATACCGACAGGCTGGACGACTAGCACCATCCTGCAAGGTAAAGAATTAAGCTACAATAATTTAGTAGATTTAGAAGCAGCAAGGCGGCTGATCGTAGAATTCCCCGACACACCCGCCGCCGCTATTCTGAAGCATACAAATCCTTGCGGCACAGCCTTGGGAACAACTATTTCTGAAGCGTATCAAAAAGCCTTTGACACCGATTCAGTCTCAGCTTTCGGCGGCATTGTCGCCCTCAATCGCCCCATTGATGCTGCTACCGCAACGGCCTTAACTCAAACATTTTTAGAATGTATTGTCGCGCCAGGGTGCGAACCAGAAGCTGAACAAATTATCAAGAAAAAGGCGAAAGTTCGAGTATTAATTTTGCCAGATTTGACTCAAGGGCCGCCACAAACTGTTAAAGTTATTGCAGGCGGTTTGCTGGTGCAAGACTCAGATAATGTAGTAGAAGAAACTAGCAAATGGCGGGTTGTTACTGAGAAACAGCCGACGGCGACAGAGATGGAAGAATTGCTGTTTGCTTGGAAAGTAGCGAAACACGTCAAATCTAATGCGATCGTTGTGACGCGCGATCGCACTACAATCGGTGTCGGCGCCGGACAAATGAATCGCGTCGGCTCAGTTAAACTAGCATTGGAACAAGCAGGAGAGAAGAGCAAAGGAGCGATTTTGGCCAGCGACGGTTTCTTCCCCTTCGACGATTCAGTCAAAACTGCGGCTGAGGCGGGCATAATTGCGATCGTCCAACCAGGCGGAAGTATGCGCGATCGAGATTCCATTGAAGCAGCCAACCAACTCGGAATCACAATGGTTTTCACTGATATCCGCCACTTCTTGCATTAGGAATAATACCTAAAGCAATTCTCAATTGTGTATTTTATTGTAGGGATACAATAGTGTTTATTGGTCTTAACTTAAGTCGGAAATTCTTTGTATCTCTGGTTTTACTCTAAGTCTCCATCCCCCTAAATCCCCCTTAAGAAGGGGGACTTTGAGAAGAATCCTGTCCCGTCTTCCGACGGGAGACTTTGACACTCTTGTCTCCCCCTTAACAAGGGGAACTTTGACACTCTTGTCCCCCCTTTTTTTAGGGGGGTTAGGGGGGATCTGGAAGACTATGACACCAATCAAAACTGTTATATCCTACCCAGTGTCCGCTTGCGTCCTTCAAAAATTATGACTTACACTCAACCGCAAATTAAACCCCAAGACATAAAAGTCAAAATCCTCCTCACTGGCGGACATCAATGCACCGTCACCCTTAAATCTGATACACCATTATTGCACAGCCTTGTCAAAACATTAGTCGATCGCACTCAACAAACACCCGGTTTTTCCACCTTATTTCAAATCCCTATAGACGGAGGCCGTTCCGCCCTTTCTTTTCCCGGCGAAAACCTAGTCGGATTAGTCACCGAACCCCCAATTTACTTGCAGGAACTGCAACCCCAGCAGCTTGCAACTCCCGTAGAAATTCCCGTCACAGAAATTCCCGCCCCTGCGCCGCCTGTAAATGACGATTTAATATCTCGCTACGCCCAAATAGACAACTTTTTGACCCCTGCAGAAAAGAATAAACTCATCAAATATGTCTTAGCAAAAGAATCAGAATTTGTGAGTACCAGCACCTCAACTAATGCCGAAGATTACCGCCGTTCGATGGTACTCCACTCGTTCCCCGAATTTTCCGAACTGATGGTTAATCGCATCAAAGCAATTCTCCCCGACGTGCTCAAGAGTTTAAATATTCCGTCATTTCCCCTGGGTGAGATAGAAGCTCAGCTAACCATGCACAATGACAACAACTTTTATAAACTTCACAACGACAGTGGCTCGCCAGATACCGCCAGCCGATTTTTTACTTACGTTTACTATTTCTATCGAGAACCCAAAGCTTTTTCAGGTGGCGAGTTGCAGATTTATGACAGCAAAATCGAGAACAATTTTTATGTTGCGGACAAGACATTCAGAACTGTTGAACCGCGCAATAATAGCATCGTGTTTTTTCTGAGTCGCTATATGCACGAAGTTTTGCGAGTTAGCTGTCCCTCAAAAGCTTTTGCTGATAGCCGCTTTACTATTAACGGCTGGGTACGCAAAGCAAATTGAGGTTAATTCATAGTCCTGGACGCACTAATCACCGAATTTTGTCATTCTGAGTGAAGCGAATAATCTCAAATTATTGCCACACCGTTACAATGCGTAAGTCCCGATATGTGAGATTCTTCACTTCCCGCCTACGCTCAGAATGACAGAATTACCTTACTCAAAACGATTTCATTCTTACTCCAGTGCTCCAGCACTTTTGAGCAATTTCACCACCTTAGAATAACCCTTAAACTCAGCCAGCATTAAAGCTGTATAATTTCCCGGATTTTTGTGGTTGAGTTCTGCACCAGCATCAATTAAAATCTTTACTGCATCAGGATAACCCCGATGTGCTGCCCACATTACAGCGGTTGCGCCCGAATCATCGAGCAAGTTGACATCGGCACCTTTTTCGACTAATAATTGGACGATCGCAATATAACCGCGATCGCACGCCTTCATTAAAGCAGTTTTCCCCAAATCCGCCGGGACATTGGGATCAGCACCGCCGTCAAGCAAAGCCTTCACCGTCTCGGTATGTCCGTGAAAAGCAGCCAGCGTCAAAGCCGTCTCCCCAAAGTTTTTAGCATTCAGAAACTCAGCCCGATTTGAATTTACTTTTTGCAGTAAAGCCGATACGATCGCACTATGACCGTGAACAGCCGCCACCAGTAAAGGCGTATCGCCCAACCGATTTCTCGAACCGACACTAGCACCTCGGTTTAACAACAATTCCACCACATCTTCGCAGCCTTCAATCACCGCAAAATTCAAAGCAGTTTCATCATCTTTATCCTTAGCGTTGATATCCGCGCTAGCATCGAGTAAGATATGGGCGATCGCCGCATTTCCCCCAGCAGCAGCGGCCATCAAAGCCGTGCCCCCATCTCCATTTTTCACATTCGCATTAGCACCCGCACCAAGCAAAGTTTGCACTACATCAGTATTGCCCGCATCCGCAGCCAAAGTTAAAGCAGTTTCTCCGTTTTTGTCGGGAATTTCGACATCAGCACCAGCAGCCAACAGCGCCTCGACAACAGCCAAATTTCCCGCCGTCGCAGCCAGCATCAAAGCAGTTTTGCTCTCTAGATTTTTAACATTAGCATCCGCCCCACACTTGAGCAAAATTCGCACAATTTCAGCGCTTCCTTGACGGACAGCTAAAAACAGCATAGAATTGTCAGCAACAGCACCCGCATCCACTAAAGCTTTTACAACAGCTTGATGACCCGATAAAGCAGCTATTTTCAGAGCTGAATCTCCATCTTTATCTCGCACATTTACATCAGCATTAGCATCAAGTAACATCCGCACAACATTGATATCGCCCTTGAGAGAAGCTGCCATTAAAGCCGTACTTCCATCATCATTTTTAGCATTAACATCAGCACCTGCCGCCAGCAACAGCCGCACAGAGTCAGCCTGTTTGTGAGCCGCCGCCAGCATCAAAGCCGTTAGCCCAAAACGCCTGCTCACCTGGTTGACATTAGCGTCATTGTTTAGTAGACTACGCACGATTTCTGTATAGCCCTTTTGGGCAGCAAACATCAAAGCCGTCGTCCCCTCAGAGTCTTTGGCGTTAGCGTTAACATTCTTAGCGAGTAAAGCTTGGACGTGAATAATGTTGCCAGTCTTGGCGGCTTGAATCAATACAGCGTCTTGTTTAGTGGCAGGCATAATAGTCTCTCATACCGTATATTTTTACCGTCGCACGAGACGGCCTGACTGGTATGCTAAGTTTTATGAAGTATGTTTGCTAATCCTCAGAACACTATGAATCTCGAAATTCCTCAGTCAGTGAAAGTTTGGAGCCAATTCTTCCACCCAGTTTTAATGTGGGTACTACTGGCCATCTCATTTTATGCTTTGTATCTCGGCCTGCAAATCCGACGTACCAGAAGCGCCGAAGGCGAAGTCAAAAAAGAGTTAATTAAGGGCAAATTCAACATCAAGCATCACCAGATGGGTTCTTTGCTGCTAGCCTTGATGGTAACGGGTGCAGTGGGCGGAATGGCCGTCACCTACATCAACAACGGCAAGCTATTTGTGGGGCCGCACTTGCTAGCAGGGTTGGGAATGACGGCAATAATTGCGATCGCAGCCTCGCTTACTCCTTTGATGCAAAAAGGCAGTGATTGGGCGAGAAACACTCACATCTTTCTGAATATTGTGCTTTTGGGGCTGTTTGGCTGGCAAGCGGTATCAGGCGTGGAAATCCTGCAAAGAATTATCAGCAAAATGTGATCGTTTGGGTAAAATTGCTAATTGCTAATTGCTTTATAGCGATTAGTGATTAGCAATGAAATTGTGACATTTTTTTGTTGTTTAATAGCCAAGCTTTCTTTTGGATGATATAATAGAATCAAAGTTAAATTGAGCGAACCAATTATAAGATTAATTAGGGAGCTTTTTCAAATCACAAGAAGGAAAGCCATGTTAGAAAACCTGATCAAATACTTTGTCTATGCAACAAAAGGCTATATTACAAAAACGCAATTAATCAAGTTTTTGTATTTGACCGATCTTTATGCGGTCAAATGGACAGACAAGCAGCTTACTGATTTAGATTGGCGTTATTATTACTATGGGCCTTGGAATGAAGGCATAGACGCTGTTTTAAATCAAATGAATGGCAAAGAGATTGTTCAAGAATCTCACGGAGAAAGTATATTCATCAGACTTGGAGAGAGAGCAGGTAATGTGGATGATTTAAACTTACCTTTAGGTCTGAAGCTCATGCTTGACAACATCAGGAGAGAATGGGCGGGTGCAGGAGAGGATAAACTGCATCAGTTACTAGAATATGTCTATAACACTGCTCCCATGCTTGAGGTTAGATATAGCCACCAACCAGAGGAACAGGTGAGACTTAATCTGTACAAAGAAAGAGAAAAGTTAATGAGTGAATTGGAGTGAGCGAGTGGCTGGACAAAAACCGCGTCAAGGTTGGATTTATTTTATCAATCCCTATAGAGTATCTCTTCGTTGCAAACTCGGTCATCATCATATTTATGAGATAAATCAACCAGGGGAGGTTGAGTGCAAGACAATTTCTTGCACTCAGCTGATTAATTCGAGTCGGGTTTTTCGGGGAGAGCATCCTTATATCGTTTGGACAAATGACCAATTTCAAGATGAATCTAAATACATCCAAACTTTGACGCTGATTCCGTTGACTTCACAAGAAACCTATAAAGGTTTGCCAACTGTATATCCGATTAATTCTACAAGCACAAATGGTCTTTCTCAGAATTCCTTCGCTCTAGTGCATCAAATATGTACTGTTGATGCTAACTGTTTTAAAGATTCGCAAGGGGATTGGCTTAAGCGAGTTGGACAACTGGATAAAGCAGATAAGGAAGCTATAGAGGAACGTTTAAAGTATTTTTTAAATCTTGGGGATAATCCGGGTGCAGATTGGTTTATTGAAAATGCGTCTATAGAACTTTTACAGAAAGTGTTTAATTATCTGCCAGATGAAACCACAAAAAGTATGGCTATAGAAAAACTGATCGACGATTTGCGATCGTAGTCAATAGACATCTCCAAAAAATCAAATATCGCGTAGGAGTACGATCCCATAGCCTGGGGAGGATGAAGCATTTGCGGATAAAATCGCCCGTTTTTAACATAAATTGTCGCCCCTGGGTGTACTCCTTAAATCTCCATCAAAAACTTGAGATTATTTGTTGGAGATCTCTAGTCAAACAGTGTCGGCGGACTTGATTTTAAACCTACATAGGCTGGTTTTGTTCTAAATAAACCAACCACACTGCTTGCAACGCGATATAAGGGCATCTTTGTCAGGCAAATCAGATTGATTTTTGGGGAGGTGTTTCATTTGATTATTGTGCAGTTTACCATAAGAGGTGTGCCGTAAGGTAGGTGCAACGTACACAATGAGGTTTTCTCTATCATCTGGATAGTGATGACCTGGAGCAATAGCAATTAGGTTCAGGTCAAAAAGTGTATGTATATCAGCTCGCAAGAGCAACCCATTATAGATAGTATTATCTTCAGTCTCACAGTAAGGGATGATATGAGCAGCTTCTAAGGCTTCTTCGGCGTCGCAGCCAGTAATAGCACAGCAATAGCCGTAAGCCTCAAGTAAATCTTTACGAAACTTTGGCTGTCCTCGTCTTTGAGCGATAGACCGTGAAACTCGCTCTCTTGCTTCCTCTCGACTTTTTGGGGTAAAGTCCCCTTCAGTATCCAGATGTTCACCTATAGATTCAAGCTCCTCATTTTCGGGAGCAACTGTATAGTTAATTGAGTCTAGATTATTTTGCTTGTACTCTAAAGCAACGATTGTTTTAAGAGTTTTTTGTTCTATTTCACACATCCCTAAGCGAGAGAAAAAACTTTTAAGAACAAGAATTTCACACTCTTTATATTGAGTGCATAATGCTGCATTTACACTAAGCAATCCTTCTGTGTAAATTCGTACTCTTGAATTCAAGGCTTTGAGTCCTTCTAATCCGGGTTTCCAAACTACTTCCAAGGTTAGGGGAAGCATTAATAAACCCCAACGAGGAAAATGCCCATCAGGAATTTCCTGCAAGTCTAGAGTTATTTGATTATTAGTAAGCCAGCCTTCTTCAGGAAGCCACCATTTTAGGTAACCAGCACCTAGTTCACTAAAGGTAGAGAAGCTTGCTTTAGCCCGTCTTTCCTGAGAAATTATTTTCCATAGCCTATTTTGAATACTAAAACCAAACTTCGTATCACTGTAATACTGCCATAGTAAATCGATTGTGCATAAATCTGTGCAAGGGAATTTCTCAATATCTTCAATTGTTAAGGATTCATAATCTCTATGATTTTTTCCACTAATCGTCAAGATTAATTTTGTTGTCTCAGCATCAGCTCGTAGCCAATTTTTTTTAACTAGCAAGTCGTGTAGCTTGGTGTAATCTGCATCAACTTCAGATAAAAGTTGAATTTCAGCCATAGTATATACCTATTCGATCTATGATTACCTTTGATATTAGAAGATTGTCCTATTGAACTGAGTCAATCAAATCAATCCGCCATTTCACCATTAATCTCATCAATCAGCGCTTCTAGTCCATCTGAATTATGCACCAACCGAGCCTGCCACTGTTATAAAGCCAAAACTCAAGAGGGTTTTCTCGATCGCCCAAACGGCATTTTAGCCACATCTAACAAAAATTAATGTCGAGTGTCAAATTATTTGTCCGCTTGCCAAATTATTGACCGCTATCTTTGATCGCTTCACAAGTTTTATACAATAAGGCTTTGAGCTATTTTAACACCTTTCTTTGACGACTGGATACTTTTGACAAATTAGTTGTCCGCTCTTCGATAATTGACAAATTATGTGTCTTTTCTTGAAAACCGCTATTTTTACGAGTTTTTTAAGGATTGACACATTATTGTCCTTTTGCTTTATAATACATAAACGTTGCAATCAAAACATTTATGTATAAACCGTTATGCAGCAATTGCTTGGAAGTATAAATGCTTATCCCTTCCTCAGATGAAACAGCTAGCCCTGTTGAAGTTCAGGAAATAGTGACTGAACTCTCAGATGAAGCAAAGCTTAAGCAGGAGGTAATTCAGACCCTTATGGAACCGTGCGATCACCGCACCTATGGGCAAAGGCAAAGAGAAGCAGCCCAAAAGCTGGGCGTATCAGTGCGAACGGTGCGACGGTTGGTTGCTAAGTGGGAGCAAGAAGGATTAGCAGCTCTTAACCAGGATCAACGCGCCGATAAAGGAAAGCATCGCATCGCCCCTGACTGGCAAGACTTCATCCTTAAAACCTACAAGGAGGGCAATAAAGGTAGTAAACGCATTACCCCTGCCCAAGTAGCGATTCGTGTTCAGGCAAGGGCGCAAGAATTAGGTCAAGAAGATTACCCCAGTTACAGAACGGTATATCGCGTTCTGCAACCAATTATTGAGAAGCAAGAGCAAACCCAAAGTGTCAGGAGTAGGGGATGGCGAGGATCGCGGCTATCGGTTAAGACTCGTGATGGCAAAGATTTATCCGTGGAATACAGCAACCATGTTTGGCAATGTGACCATACCCGTGCAGATGTGTTGTTGGTAGATCGAGATAGTCAGATTCTAGGTCGTCCTTGGTTTACAACGGTGATTGATACCTATTCTCGCTGCATTGTGGGCATTAATTTGGGCTACGATGCACCGAGTTCTCAGGTGGTAGCGCTGGCATTGCGCCATGCAATTTTACCGAAGCAGTATGGCTCAGATTATCAACTCCATTGCGAATGGGGGACTTATGGCAAACCTGAACACTTTTATACAGATGGCGGTAAGGATTTCCGTTCTAACCATCTGCAACAGATTGGGGTGCAGTTAGGATTTGCTTGTCATTTACGCGATCGCCCCTCTGAAGGTGGTATTGTTGAGCGTCCTTTTGGCACTTTTAACACTGAATTGTTTTCGATGTTACCGGGATATACGGGTTCAAATGTGCAAAAGCGACCAGAAGAAGCCGAGAAAGAAGCTTGTCTGACGCTGCGGGAATTAGAAAAACTGCTAGTGCGCTTTATTGTTGATAAATACAACCAGAGTGTTGATGCGCGAATGGGCGACCAGTCGCGGTTTCAAAGGTGGGAAGCAGGGTTGATTGCTGTTCCCAATCTAATTTCTGAGAGAGATTTACATATTTGCTTGATGAAGCAGACGCGGCGCTCGATTTATCGAGGCGGCTATTTACAGTTTGAAAACTTGACTTATCGAGGCGAAAATTTGGCAGGATACGCTGGAGAAAGCGTTGCGCTGCGATATGACCCTAGAGACATTACAACGGTCTTGGTCTATCGAACTGAGGGTGATCGAGAAGTATTTTTAGCTCGTGCCTATGCTCAAGATTTGGAGACAGAGCAACTGTCTATAGATGAGGCGAAAGCTAGTAGCCGCAAGGTTCGGGAAGCTGGGAAGGCGGTTAGTAACCGTTCGATTTTGGAGGAAGTGCGCGATCGCGACACTTTCGTCACTCAGAAGAAAACGAAAAAGGAACGCCAAAAGGCTGAACAAGGTGAAATCCGTAAGGCAAAACAGCCTGTATCTATGGAACCGGAACCGGAGGAAGTGGTATCGAACAACAGTGAAGCTGAACCAGAAATGCCGGAAGTATTGGATTACGAACAAATGCGCGAAGATTACGGGTGGTAAAAAATGACGAATCAAGAAGCCCAAGCAGTCGCTAAGGAATTAGGCGATATTCCCCTTAATCAAGAAAAAATTCAAGAGAAAATTCAAAGATTGAACCGCAAGCCTTTTGTGCAGTTGGAACAGGTGAAAATTCTCCATGACTGGCTGGAAGGAAAGCGCCAGTCTCGGCAGTCGGGGCGAGTTGTGGGCGAGTCGAGGACGGGCAAAACTATGGCGTGCAATGCTTACAGGCTGCGACACAAACCTCTTCAGCAGCCGGGACAGCCGCCAACGGTTCCTGTGGCTTACATCCAAATTCCGCAAGAGTGTGGCGCGAAGGAATTGTTTGGGGTGATTCTTGAGCATTTGAAGTATCAGGTGGTTAAGGGAACGATCGCCGAAATTCGCGATCGCACGATGCGGGTGCTCAAGGGGTGCTGCGTGGAGATGCTGATTATTGATGAAGCCGATCGGTTTAAACCTAAGACGTTTGCTGAGGTGCGGGATATTTTTGATAAGTTGGAAATTCCGGTGATTTTGGTAGGAACCGATCGCTTAGATGCGGTGATTAAGCGGGATGAACAGGTTTATAACCGTTTTCGGTCAAGTCATCGGTTTGGTAAGTTGTCGGGGGAGGAGTTTAAGCGGACGGTGGATGTTTGGGAAAAGAGGGTTTTGCTGTTACCTGTGGCTTCTAATCTTTCTAGTAATACGATGTTGAAGATATTGGGGGAGGCGACTGGGGGTTATGTGGGGCTATTGGATATGATTCTTCGGGAGGCGGCGATTCGGGCTTTGAAGAAGGGGTTATCAAGGATTGATTTGGATACTCTCAAAGAAGTTGCTGGGGAGTACAAGTGATGGAAGCGATCGATATCGAGCCTTGGCTTTTTCGGGTGGAACCTTTGGAGGGTGAGAGTTTTAGCCATTTTCTGGGGCGGTTTCGACGGGCGAATAAGTTAACGCCGACTGGGTTGGGTAAGATGGCGGGGTTGGGAGGCGCGATCGCCCGTTGGGAAAAGTTTCGGTTTAATCCTCCTCCTTCTCGTCAACAGTTGGAGGCGTTAGCGTTTGTGATAGGCGTCAAGGGCGATCGGTTACAGGAAATGTTACCGCCTCTTGGTGTAGGGATGAAGTTAGAGCCGGTCCGGTTGTGTGGCGCTTGTTATGCCCAGTCGCCTTGTCATAAGATTGAGTGGCAGTTTAAGACGGCAACGGGGTGCGATCGGCATAAATTACGCTTGCTGTCGGAGTGTCCTAACTGCAAAGCGAGGTTTAAGATTCCGGCGTTGTGGTTTGAGGGTGCTTGTCAGCGGTGTTTTATGACATTTGCACAGATGGCAGAGTACCAAAAGCTTATTGTCTAAGTAAACTCCGTGATTCCTTTGCTAGCGATCGCTTTTCTAAGCGGTAGCTGTATCGTTTTAGTGCAGCGCAGATATAGCAATTTTCGCAGTTACATCTAAGTTTTTTACCTATTCCCAATTCCCGAAAACCCAAAAATTTGTACCAATAGGAAGTCCATCAAGGCGAGATGGCGTAAATCGGCAGGTTGCGGACGGCGGTAGTTGCCACCTCTTCTGAACCACCCTCGCACGGTAGACATGGATTGAGAGCAGATGAAGGCGATCGGAGGCGTGGCAGGCGTTGCTGGAAAAGTTGGGAGGCAATGAGCGATCGCTTTTCCTCATCCTCCAATGTGCGATCGCATCCAGCAATTACAGCAGCAGATTGAGGCGTGGCAAGCGTTGCTGGAAAAGTTGGCAGGGCATGAATGAGCGATCGCATCCTCAAACGCGATCGCATCCAGCAATTACAGCAGCAGATTGAGGCGTGGCAGGCGTTGCTGGATAAGTTGGGAGGGAGTGAATGAGCGATCGCACCCCCACGTCATCCATTCAGGCGATCGCAACTCATCTAACTGTTGCCGATTGCGATCGCAGTTCCTAAAATCTGCACAACTGTTGAGCGATGTCTGGCGACAAGCCGCTGCACGTCTACGCGTTTCCGAAAAGCAGGTTGTGTTAGTCTCGCTTCACCCGTTGTCACCACAGCTCAAGCTGTCGTTAGGAATGCTGAAGCTGGGGTTATCGCACCTCTCCCCTAACCCGTACTCTTAACTCTCTTCTCGACTCCAGACATACTTTTGACAAGTTTCGCAGGCTTGCTTTTCTACTTCAGTTTGAGGATTTTTGAAGACGGGATGGTAACGTAATCGGTTACAGCAGACTTGCAGCCACGACTGCCAACCAACTCGCCACAACCGCACGGTGTTATCAGAACTACCACTGACAATCAGCTTGCCATCTGGGCTAAAGGCGACTGAATCAACAGACTTCTCATGTCGAAACGGTTGACCAATCGGGTTGCCTTGGATGTCCCACAGCCGCACGGTGTTATCAGAACTACCACTGACAATCAGCTTGCCATCGGGGCTAAAGGCGACTAACCTGACAGAATCCTCATGCCCTGGAAAGGGTTGACCAATCGGGTTGCCTTGGATGTCCCACAACCGCACGGTTTCGTCCCTACTACCACTGACAATC
>NZ_JAUBTF010000001.1:0-21179 GCF_036702355.1 Microcoleus sp. D3_18_C4 | reverse complement strand
TCGAAACGGTTGACCAATCGGGTTGCCTTGGATGTCCCACAACCGCACGGTCTTGTCGTGACTACCACTGACAATCAGCTTGCCATCGGGGCTAAAGGCGACTGACCTGACAAAATCCTCATGTCCCTGGAAAGGTTGAGTGACGGGGTTGCCTTTGGTATCCCACAACCGCACCGTATTGTCATTACTACCACTGACAATCAGCTTGCCATCGGGGCTAAAGGCGACTGACCTGACAAAATCCTCATGCTCTCCCAAAGTGATTGGCACCCTCGCCATCTTCATCGCTTCATTGAGACTTCCCTGAACGGGAGCAAGAATCTTCTCTTCACCTAACTGATCTAAATTCAGCCCCATTGATTGAATTGCCAGCACTAACCCATCTAGGGGTTGAACAGGCAGTAAATTCGACACCCTGGCTGATTGCTCTCGCAGAATAGATTCAGTGAGTGCCTTCTCTTTGTCAGCTAACGTCTGCTTTAAAGAAGCATTCAGAGCTTGTTCTCTTTTGAGCTGCTCGTCTTTTTCTCTTTGTAGGCGATCTCGAAGTTTTATACTCTCCTCAATAAACTCCTGAGCAACTCCATCGAGGAAGCCAAGATTGAGGTAATCCCTTTGATAATCTTCAGCCTCAATTAATCTACCTTCCCGCAGTAATAACCCTTCAGGTTTTTCCTTCGCTGTCCATTCTTTAGCATCAGTTTCAATCCGGCGCTCGATTCCTAAAGGTATTCGGTAATCTTCTACCCAATCCCGCAGCTTTTCCCAATGACGAATTAGAGCCTCATGGGTAATGTCAATCACAGCATTAGGCTTTAGCTTCTTAGGTATCAATACATCAGTTTGAGTTGGTGGCAAATCCTGAGGTTTTGATTGAGCAGTAGTAGTGACTAATCCTGCCTCAGTAGTAGTAATTAACCTGGCTTCTGCCAACTTCCTAATCACCCCATCTAGCAACGCCTCTGGATGCTGAGAATTGATTAAGTCCTCTTTACGCGCCCGCCTGCGAGTATCTGCTACTTCACCAAGCTGAGTGAGTTCTAAGAAAATTCGTTGAGCAACAGGCTTCTCCTCTTCATTTAGAGATTCATAAACCTCATTTGCTCGTTTTTCCAGAATTCCCTTAATTCCACCTTTATCGCCACCTAACTGCTCGTAACAAAAGAGAGTTAACCAGTTCATTACTGGTTCCCGCCGAGCTTTCCAGAGTTCCATCAGCGTGTACTGCAACAGTGGTAAACTTCCTGGTGAGTCTGCCACGTCTTCAATCATCCGCGTAACTAACTGTGGCTCAACTTGCAAGCCGACTTGTTCAGCCGGTTTAATAATTGCCTCTTCTAACTCCTTTGAAGTCATCGGCTTTACTGTTACCAAATGTTTGTCAATCTTGTTAGCTAATCCTGCATATTCAGCACACTTGCCTAGGAAATCTGCCCTCATCCCTAACACCAGACAAAGTTTGTTGTCTTCCCCTTCTACAGCATTCAGGAGGCAATCAAAAAATTGCTCTCGTTCCCTGCTGTCTTGACACATGGTGAAGCATTCTTCAAACTGATCGACCACCAACACTACGCGACTCGTCTCGGCTTCGGTAACTAGCTGATTCAACTCATTCGCTGCTCTCCCAATTACTGCTTCTAGATTCTGAAGGGGATGCTCACCGGGAGTAAATGGTTGATAAATTTGCCAGCGATTGCTGCCTGTTAACTTGACACCTAAATTTAATTGATGGAGTAATCCAGCTCTTAAAACCGAAGACTTACCACTCCCGGATGCTCCTAAAACAGTAATAAAATTATCTATGCGAACTTGCTCAATCAACTCATCCGTCAGCGCTGTCCGCCCCCAGAAAAAGTGAGCATCTTCTTGCTTGAAATATTCCAATCCCTTGTAAGGACAAATCCCTTCATCCGGTGAATTAACTGATTTTGGCTTACAGGTGGTAAGAATAATTGGGCTGCCAGAGTTGTGACAAAGAGGACGTTGTGTTTCCGTCTTTAGCTCTTTGTTGATAAAATCAGCTAAGGTGTGCGTCGTCACCCAACCATCCGGCCGTTCTTCTGGGTTAAGTCCTTTCAGCAATGCTGCTGCTAGTAATCCATGAGTGCCACTGGCTTTTTCACGAGCCACCTCAAACGCACGAGAAGCAGTAATAAAACAGCGATCGCGCTCTTCCTGGTTACCGGGGTCAGCTTCATCGAGATTCTCTTCCCCAATAAAAATTGTCTCTTGGGAATTCTCCTTGAAATTGAACAATTCACCACTGTGACAGCAATCGAGCCAAACAATCTGCTGTCGCACTGGACTATCCTGCAATATCTCGCGCAGGTCTTGCAACGAAAAGCCCCAGTGGTGTTTATCGGGATTCACATCGCTAGTTGCTAAATAGCCTTCATATCGCCTGCCCTTTTGCTTTCGCAACCCGTGACCCGAAAAGAATAACAGGGCTGTTTCTGGAGTATAATCTCCCTCTGGTAAAAAGAGTTGGTTTAACGCCTCCTCTAGCTGGGTCAAAGTGACTGGAGTTGTCTGACCCACACGACCCAAGTCATTTTCGAGATTTTCTTTGTCCTTGACTGCTGGGAGTCGCCGCACTCGAAAGTTCCCATACTTTGTGAGCATTCGTGCGATCGCCTCAGCATCCTGTGCAGGGGCTTTCAAACCCTTAAGGCGGGGATACTCATAAGTATTGATTCCAACAATCAAAGCATCCCGACGTATCTCTTGGCTCATAAGGCGCTAGACCAGAAGTATTGTCTGATTATACAAAACTTTCGCCGAGCTTTCCGGAAAAGCTACCTCTTAAGATAGATACTTAATGTATCCAAAAATAACTTTCTTTACCCAGTAAAGAAGAATAAGCTCACTAGGATGTTATCCCATGACTAAACTCGCGCCTATTAAATTAGAAGACGGAACTGTTATCTACATTGAAGCCACAGAAAATGTGGACACTCTCTCCGTCAGCACTGAAGAATCCGCAGAAAATGAGGAAGCAGAAGAATCACTCGATGAAAAGGGACTGAGTGATGACCTACAAAAACAAGCGATTCAAAGTTTTCAGAAAATTCAAACAACGATTCATGCCTATACGGTTTATACCTTGAGTGCTTTTAAGAAAGTTGCGATCGCCAACATCGACAAAGTTACATTAGAATTTGGTATTGAACTTGGTGGCGAAGCAGGTGTTCCTTATGTAACAAAAGGAACGGCTAAAAGTAACCTAAAAATTACAGTAGAGTGTTCGTTTCCTGATATAGCCGAACAGAAACCTGAAACGAAATAACTGCTTGGCTTTCCCTTAACCCACAAGGGGGAAAGCGGATAGTGTCTATTGCAGTAATGGCAAAGTGAAATGAGCGGGTTGCAACTGCGATCGCACCCACTTCTCACCTATCCCTAAAGGTCATAACTTGCCCCATTCTGGGCTAACCAACGCTTACGATCGCACCAATCATTCACCATTCGCTCCAGCCTATCCCAGAACGCATGATTGTGGTGCGGTTCAATCAGATGCACCAACTCGTGAACCACTACATACTCAATCATGGTTCGCGGTAGCATCGCCACTCGCCAATGAAAATATAAATCTCCCTTGTGCCCGCAGGAACCCCAGCGATAGCCTAAATCTCGCACTTGCACGGAACGGGGAGAAGCTTCGAGGCCATCGACCAAAGCAGCAATTTGTGTATCTAAAATTGACGAAAGGCGATCGCCATACCATCGAATAAAAGCTTCTCTCCCCTGCGCCAGCGCTTCTCGCTGCAACTCAAAACGACTTTGATACAATCTCAAAGGTGGCTTTCCCTCCACGCCATCCACCAGTTTGAGGCTGTAGCTGCGTCCCAGATAGTAAAAGCTTTCCCCGGAAACGTATTCTTTAGCAGGGGTGGGAGGATTGAGAGATTCTTTCTCGATTAGTTTACTGTGAATCCACAAGCGCTTCTCGTTGACGACTTTTTCTAATGTTTCAATCGGCACTTGTGGGGGAGTTGACAGAGTTAATTGACCGTCTCGTTCGACAGTGATGCCGATGGTGCGACGTTTGGCACTCGGGCGCAATTTAAAGGAAAGGTCGCCAAAGGTTAGTGTTGTCATAAGATTAGCCGATCGCGATTTTTACGGGCAAGTTGTACCAGTTTATCTGCCACTGCTTCTAATTGTTCGTAATTCACTGCATCCTTATCATCTAAATACCCGGCTATCCACTTTCTTAAATCTTCTTGAACGACAGGTCTGTCCCAATTTACCCGTCGAAGTTCTTGCCTAATGTGGTTGACAATTTCGACGGTTAGTGCTGCAAGTTCGGTGAGGTTTTTGTCCGAATGTTCGCCTAAAATATTTAGAAATGGCAGTTGAGTTTTCGGGTCTAACCCGGTTTCATCGGTCTGGCGACCTGTTTGGATTTCTTCGATATATTTCCGCAAAGCTTCTACTTTTTCTTGCCAGTTTTCGGCTAAAGATTCGAGAATTTCTTGCAGTTTATCGCTCAAATTTTTGTAAAAAACTGGGTCTTCATCATAGTGGATATCAATGTGGTAACGGGCGGCGAATTCCATTTCGGCTGCTTGGGCTTTAATTGACCGATGCCGCTGGACGTGAGTTTTAAAATCCAGAGACATAATATCAATAGGCGGAACTTTTGGATCGATTCCTTGGGATTCAATATATTGGTCAATTAATGCCCGGACTTTTTCTTTGGCGCTGACAATGTTGAGTTTTTCATCTCGATAAAGGTCAGCGACAGATTTTTTAATTAGACCTAATTTTTTGGCATCTTTGACAAAGTTATAAGGATAACGGGCTTCGGTACGGGGTAAAATTGTGTCTAAGGTGTCGAGAAAGTCTTTAAGATAATTGTTGAATTCGACTCTGAGACGATCGTCCCTAAGCACGTCAACACAATCGTCTAAATCGTCTATAGTGCAACCGCTTTGGCTGAATAAATTAATGACTAGCTGGTGTTTATCTCGCAATTTTGGCAACTCTCCCCGAATATCAAACCAAGCGGCTTCTGTATCTACCTTTTCGTAAATTGCTAAAGCTTCTGCTAGATTCACGCCGTAATAATCTACGACTAAGCCATATTCTTTAGTCTCATCATGAACGCGGTTAACGCGGGCAATAGCCTGTAATAGTTCATATTCTTTCATTCCTCGGTCTAAATATAAAACTTGTTCTAACGGCGCATCAAATCCCGTCAATAGCATACTTTTAACAATTAAAATTGCTAAACAGTTTTTGGCTAAAGGATCTTTAAATTTAGCAATATTGATTTCTTGTTGACTCTTATCAGTCCACTTTTTCCAGTAGGGGTCGTCATCTTTATCGGCAGAAATGACTGCCGCAAATTCTAGGCGGCGGATTGTTTCTAAATGTGGTAAGGCTTGGGCGAGAAAGCGAGTTTCTGCATTCAGGTTTTCTAGGGTTTCAGTGTCGAAAGTTTGCAGGATGGGGGCGCGAGTTTCTAGTTGCTGCACCAGTTCTCTTTGGGCTTCTAAAAATGCTTCTTGATAACGGACGGCGGCGAGGCGAGTTGAGGCGACAACTTGCGCTTTGAAACCTCCGGGAAGGATACGATCGCAATAATGACGCAGCATATTTTTAGCTTTGGCTTTAATCAGTTCTCGCGCTTCGCAGACTTGGGTTTTAGTCGCGTATTTAGCTTTAATTTGCGCCCGTTCTTCTGGGGTTTTATCCTGAAATACGATTTCAAATAGTTTATCTAGGTCATCGCCTTGGGTGACTGTACCTCTGGCTTCTAACCCTTCATAAAGAATCGGTAAAGTAACTTTATCTTCTTGAGATTGGCGGATATTGTATTGGTCGATAAAATCACCAAAAATTTGCTTGGTCGTTTTCTTGGCAGATTGGACGATCGGAGTACCAGTAAAACCAATTCGGACACAATTGGGTAATGCTGTCAAGAGGTTCGTGTGGAGGGTGCTGGCGTGCGATCGGTGCGCTTCATCAATTAGCACTAAAATATCCTCAGAAGAATTGAGATTTTTCGGCATAGGCTCAAATTTTTCTTCTTCTTCTGAGTCTTCACCACCTTTGAATTTTTGAATCATTCCGAAGATTAAGCCTGCACCGGGTTGTGTGAGGTAGTTTTCTAGCTTTTTGACGTTTTTCGCTTTTTGTAAGGGTTCGCCTGTAAGAACGGCTGTCTCGGATAGTTGCTTTTCTAAGTCGGTGCGGTCAGTAACGACGACTATCTTGAAGCGGCGCAAGGCGGGGATGGTGCGAATTTTCCGTATCAGGTACACCATTGTCAGGCTTTTGCCGGAACCTTGGGTGTGCCAGATGATTCCACCACGTTGGTCATCAGTGCCATGTTGCGTGCGGCTTGGGTTGTGGAGGAGTCGCCTGATTGCTTCGTGGACTGCCCGATATTGTTGGTAACGGGGGGCGAGTTTAATCGTGCGTCTGTCGCTGGTTTTGAAGAGGGTAAAGTTTCGCAGGATGTCGAGGAGGTTGGCGGGTTGTAGCATCCCGGCAATAAGCATTTGGCGCGAGTTGAGTTCGGTAACGCCGAGTTCTGTGGCTATTTCGGTTTGGGGGCAGGGAGTGGTGTCTTTCCACTCGACATAATGCTCGTAGTTCGCGCCGATGGTTCCTGCTTGTGCCCGTCCTCTAGAGGCGGCTATCATTAACTGGTTGTAGTGAAATAGCTTTTCTGCACCTTCCGGTTGGCTAGCACCTCGCTGGTTGGAATATTTTAAAAGGTCGCTAATAGCTTGGGTGATTGGTTTATCGAGGTTGGGGCTTTTACACTCGATGACGACGAGGGGGATGCCGTTGACGAGTAGCACGATGTCCGGGACGATAAACCCCCCTTTGCCTGTTGCCCAAGGGGGGTCTACTCGGTATTGATTGATGGCTAGGAATTCGTTGCGGTAGGGATGCTCGAAGTCGATGAAGTGGACGGTTTGGTCTTTGCCGTCTTGTCCCTGAACAGTGGTGCCTTTGAGGAGTAAATTTGTAGCGGCTTGATTGGCTTCCATTAGTCTTTGTGCGCCCAGACGCTCTAATTGACTCACGGCGGCATTGACTTGGGTATCATCGAGCCAAGGATTGCCGCTGTCATCGAGGTTGATGCGCTTGATGGCGATTTTTAGACGATCGCCAATTAAGACTTGCTTGAAGTTCTCGCGATCGGTAACTTGGGGATTATCCCAACTGCCCTCGATATGCCGCCAACCCATGCTGATAAGTTGGTCGATGGTAGGCTTTTCAGAGTAGAGGTATTCAGGAGTTTGTTGAAACATTGAAACTATTTTTTAGATACTCCAAATAAGTAGATTTCACAATTAGGAATAATTGTTCATCTTCAAAAATAAATTTTATGTAATTGGATTTTTTATTGCTAGAACGTAGAGGTTTACATATAACCTCAGCTCCAGAAGGTTGTTCAGGTTCTATAGTAACAAGAAACAAATAGTTACAATTAAACTCTGAATTTATTAAATCGGGGAGTTCTTGTTGTTTAGGCATTTCAAACATTTTATCTTTTAAATTAGTATTAAGAGGTAAAATATGGTAGAGATTGATTGTAGTAGGAAGAATTTTTATATATTCCTCGGAATCGTAGCGACCAACAGTTGGTTCTTGTAAAAAATTAAAGTCAATAGTATAAACAAATAATATATTATCCACATATGCGACCTTAAATATTTTAGATATCAAACTAATCTTAGGCTTTATATTAATATCTTGAACTATCCAAGTTAAATAGGTAATATCATCTATTTTCTTGAAACTCTTCTCTTCCTCTATATAAGTAGCGACTTCATATGCTCCACCGTAATATTGTAATAAACTTCTGGAAGTTGACATCTCATCAGCAAAGAACCATCCGCACAACGTAAGTAACTCAATCACAACATTATCAAAATTTGTTAGGTTACTATTTGAATAACATCTGGAAACTTGCTTAAGTAGTTGTTCCATATCATAGGTTCCAGACCCACAGATTTTTATGTTTCCATATCTAGGAAGATTTAGTTCATGAATTAGAACGCCATTAAATGAGTGACTAAACGAATGGAATCCCTCCGAATCTTTAATATATCCAATAAAACCAACTTTTTGTTTTCCTATCCATCTGTTTATATCATTATTGATTTCAATGAAAAATCTTTCAAGAGATTCTTTTGTAAATGATTGGCTAGAATGTCGATTTTTTAATTCGGATACAATTACCGTAGCTGCTAGAGGGCTACCTGCCCAACCAATAATCAAATTGTTATCAATAATATTAACTTTTTGTTTTAAGTCTGTAATACTCCAGCCAGTGCCTTCTGGGAAAATTTCATAAATATCACCAATCGTTGGAATAGATAGAGGTTGCTCTAATTCATATCCAGATATTAATACATCTCCTAAAATAGCTGGAAGCTCATTTATCATCAAGGCAACTACTAAAGTCATTCTATTTATCTCCTAGAGAATTAACTCGCACTTTTCCGGTTAATAAGTCGTGCATCAGTCCTTGTTTCTGGAGTTTGAGCTTGTCGCGGTAGGCTTCTTCTGTGCGGATACGAGTGTCATGGATATCGATCATTTCAACAATTCGTATTTGCTCTTTGATTGGTGGTAATTGGATAGGAAATGATGCTATTAATCGTTCGTTAAGGTTTGACTGGTTAGATCCGTGGCTTATACTTCTTATCTCATCATAGTAATAGCTGAGATAATGAAATAGATAGCGTGATACTAACTTATTGTCTTTGGGGATAATTGCAGCACAGGCTTGATTAGTAGTTGCTTCAATACCGAGGATTCCGACTTTGCCGCGTGTAACTCCTTGCCCATACATAGCCATGAGGACTGTATCAACTGGATAAACAGTCAAGGAAGTTTCACTCAGTGCCTTTTGTGTTACTTTTTCCTCAGTATCCTGAATAAATGTGTAATTTACCTCGCCTGTTTTTACCCATGCTATTGTGCCATCTTGCCAATATTTTGGGTTACTACGGTTTGGAGTGGAACCTGAACTCGTAGAAGCTTGCTCACCAATTGTAGTAGCCTCCCAATCTTTCGGGATTCGTCCCAGTGGTGAGTCTTGGAACTGTTCGGGGTGTCCGATCGCATCCCTCAATTCCCCATTCTCATCTAACCCCCGTGTCAGCAAGTCGTGCAGCAGTCCAGCCTTCATCAGCTTGAGCTTGGCGATGAGGGATTCTTGTGATCGAACGAGGGCAGATAGAGTAAACAAAATTTCTGTGATCGCTCTCTGCTCACTTTGCTCTTTTGGCATCGGCAGAATGATCGCATCCAAGTCAGAGTTGTAAATGTGCTGAACTTTTGTACCTTGAGGAATTCGATCAATTTGCGCTCTGAAGTAAGTGCCTTTAAGCGCCCAGAATAAGAAGGGAAGATAACAATCTTTAGCTCGAAAACGGGCAATTCTTTGGTTTAGAAGGCAAAATGTATCAGGCGGTGTCATACAGACACGACCTAAAAACTGATCATCGAGGGATTGAGCTGTCAAGTTCATGACTAGCTCCTCACCAAGAACAATGTAATCAGGTGCCAACTCAGCCCACTTTAAAGGTAGGTATGTTGTATGAGCTTCATCCCAGAGAACAAAATCATCATCAGGCAGATTTCCAGGTCGAAGCAGAGGTCTGCCACTTTCAGAATAGTCTAATGAAGGAAACGATTTGCCGTTCTGATAAGAGGCAATATCTGTTAGTTTTCTTAATTCCCAATCTTTTGGAATCCTGCCAACTGGCGAATCCTTAAACTCCTCAGTCTTAACCAAAGTTTCACGCATAATACCCCAACACACTCAAAAACTCACTCAACTGCTGACGCGCCGCATCCCGTTCCCCCTCAATATCCTGCAACGTCACCCGATACTTATCCCACCAATTCTCTACCGTCACAATCACCTGCTGACGGTGAGCCGTGACATATCGCTCCAACTCAGCAATTAAGCCGTCCTTGAAAATCGCCAACACCAACTCCTGACACTTTTCATCCATCAACGCCGCACGCGCCGCTTCCAAACGCTTCACCAACTCATTCTTCAGCGTTCTCAGCCTCCCCTTCGCTTCATTCAATTGCTTTTTAATTTCCTTATAGGGTTCCAGTTGTTTCTCAATCTCGGCAATTTCCGCTTCCATCGGCTCAACCGTCGCCTCAAGTTCTGCGATTTTAGCCGCATTCAACAACGGCGAATTCTTCCTTAAATCCTTAATTTCCTTCTTCGGCTCCTTAATCGCACCTTTCAGAGTCTTGAGCCTTGTCTCCAACTCCTTAGCAAAATTAACCGCCTCCGCTTCCTCATCGCTGGCTTCTCCCTCCTGGGCCTCCGCCTCTTCCCCCCCTTCAAACGCAACCTTAAGCTGCTCTAACTGGGCAATTTTCGCCTCAGCGTCCGCAATTTCCTCCAGATAGTCCGGCATCAACCGCACCACCAGCTTATGATTGAGCGGGTCGAACTTCGTCTGATTTTTCTGTGTCTCATCATCCTGTTCTAAAGCATCCCGAATCGTATCCACCCAACTATCAACCAACCCGCCAAAATCCGATTCTGACAGCGTTCTGAGTTCATACTTCACTTCATCCCACCAACTCGCCACCACACCCGCAACCTTGAAGCGGTCAAGTAAACCCACAGGTTCCAGGCTATCAACAAACGAATGCAAAAACTCCCCTCGCAGTTCCATCACTTTCTTCGTTTTCGGCAACTCGCCCAAATCTGGTGCATGAAGTTGCCACCAAGCAGCAAACACACTATAAAGCTTACCTTCTTGTTGTTGAACGCCAGCATCAGATTCAATAAAATTTTTAATCTGCCCTCTTTCCGTAATTGAGGCAATAAAATCTAAATAATCCATTAACAATGCTCCACTAAAATTCTAGTTGGATCGAATCCATGCGCCTCTAACAAGGGACGCTTTGCCTCTACCTCAACTTTAGGAATTCCTCCCAATAAATGAGCTTTCACATCCTGTGGTTCTGGCGGTGGCGCATTGTCCGCATAGCGGCGAATATTGCAGTTATAATCATTGTCTGCTAATTCCTGCTTTGTCACCACAGCCGAATAACCCGGTAAAGCCTTAAATTTTTCAAACACCCAAGTAATCTTTTCAATATGTTCGGGGCGCAAATAATTCTGAGCGCGACCTGCATAATATTCCGCATCGGCATTAATAAATAATACCTGATTTTTACGTGCCGCAGGTTTGGCATCTTTACGGCCACGCATCACTAAAATACAAGCAGGAATCCCCGTCCCATAAAATAAATTTGGCGGCAAACCAATCACCGCTTCTAAACGATCTTTCTCAATCAAACTCTCGCGAATCTTTTTCTCTTCACCCCCCCGAAACAGCACCCCATGAGGCATTACCGTTGCCATCATCCCATTATCTTTTAGCACCGCCATCATGTGCTGAGCAAACATTAAATCTGCTTTTTTCCCCGTTTCTGGACAAAATCCATGCGTAAACCTTCCCTGAAATGCCATCCCTTCACGGCTATAGTTTTGGGAAAAAGGCGGATTGCTAATTACTCGGTCAAACCGCATGAGTTCCCCGCCTTCAATATGTAAGGGATTAAATAGCGTATCATCATTGTGAATATCCGCGTCCCGAATCCCGTGCAGCAGCATATTAATCTTACAAATTGCCCACACGCCGCCGTTATTATCCTGCCCGTAAAGCGCTAAATTTCTGGCATCGCCGCCACACTCTTCAACATATTGCTGTGCCAGAATTAATATACCTCCAGAACCACAACAAGGGTCATAAACAGACATCCCTGGTTGTGGTTTCATCAGCCTCACCATCAACTGCACCACTTCACGCGGCGTATAAAATTCGCCCCCTTTCTTCCCCGCAGAATCAGCAAAATCTTTAATCAAATACTCATAAGCTGCACCCAATAAATCGGGAAACACTAAATCTTCATTTCGTAATCGATATTTACTAAAATGTTGAATTAATTCGCGCAACTTAGAATCAGAAATCCGACTCTTTCCCACCTGACGATTAAAATTAATGTGACCTAATACTCCTGCTAAAGCTTGGTTCTTATCTTCCAGAGATCCTAAAGCTTTATTCAATCCATCTGCTACTTTTTCATGTACTTCATCGCGAATATAAGCCCATCGCGCTTTTTCCGGTACAAAAAAAGCCTCTTGGTAACTCATGGGATTTTCCGCCCTCAGTTTCGCATCTTCTTGCGTGCGTCCCCGTGCCAGATTGTCCTGTAGAATTTGGTCATAACGTTGCTCAAACACATCCGAAGCGCGTTTGAGGAATAGCATCCCAAAAATATACTCTTTGAACTCCGAAGCATCCATATTGCCCCGCAGGATATCGGCGGCGGCAAACAGATGTCGTTCCAGTTGTGGCAGAGTTAGCTTACCCATGAAAAAATACTTAATATTAAGAAAAAAATATTCCTGATAAATGCGATCGCACCTAACTCACCAGCTTACTAGCTACCCCTTGATGAATCAGATCTAACCAGACCGGAATTACAGGCTGACCAGATTTTAAGAATGCGATCGCACTCTCCTAATCAAACTCTACCAGTTTAAGCGATCGCACTTTACACCCTCACTCTCACATTCACTCTCTCACGCAACCGCCCATAAATCACATCTAACCAAACCGGTACTACAAACTTACCCTCAGCCCAAGCTGCTACTACTTTTTCCACATCGAACTCTACCAGCTTAGAATCTCCTCCCTGCGACTCCTTGACAAAAATTAACCGTTTTTGCTCCCGATCGCTCAAAAGCCCCGGATACTGCTCCTTAAGCGTCTTCAGCACTTCCCGCCCCACCTCAAAGGTAAAACCCACCGACAGCCAATAAACCATCGCCGCCAACTCCACCAAATTTTCCTCAGAGTAGTAAATACTTCTCCCCGTCCCCGTTTCCGTAATCACAGGGACAACCACCCCACTCTCACGCCAATACTGCAACTGACGTAACGTACAGCCTGCAATCTGGGCCGCCTGCTTAGTCGTAAAAAAGCGCTCTTCCATGAAACTCATTCTACAGGAGCGCTGATTTATACATTTATGTTAGATTTGTACACTTATGTTATATCTATACATTTATGTTAGTATTGGAACATTACTGTTAAAAGCAGCCATGAGTCAAATCACCATCCAGTGTCGCCTAATCGCCAATGAGTCCACCCGCCGTCAACTTTGGGAGTTAATGGCACAGAAAAACACGCCCCTCATCAATGAACTCCTAGAACAAGTTGGCCAACACCCTGATTTCCCGACGTGGCGACAAAACGGCAAACTCCCCGCAGGACTGATCAAACAGCTTTGCGAATCTCTCAAAACTGACCCCCGGTATGTCGGCCAACCCAGTCGCTTTTACATGAGTGCGATCGCCCTCGTTAACTACATCTACAAATCTTGGTTAGCCTTAATGAAACGGTTGCAATACCAACTCGAAGGCAAAACCCGTTGGCTAGAAATGCTCAAAAGCGATGCCGAACTCGTAGAAACTAACGGCATTACCTTAGACACCCTTCGCACCAAAGCCGCTGAAATCTTGGCTCAATTTACTCCGCACTCAGCCCTCCCCGACTCTCCCAAGCCTAAAAAAACAAGTAAAAGAGCAAAAAAACCGAAAGTTTCCGAAACTAACCGCAGCCTATCTCACAGCTTGTTTGAAGCCTACCGCCAAAGTGAAGACAACTTGAACCGAAGCGCGATCGCTTACTTGTTGAAAAACGGCTGTAAACTCACCGATAAAGAAGAAGACCCAGAAAAATTTGCCAAACGTCGCCGCCGAGTCGAAATCCAAATCCAGCGCCTCATCGAACAGCTAACCGCCAGAATGCCCAAAGGTAGAGACTTAACAAACGCTAGATGGTTAGAAACATTAGCGATCGCATCTACCACCTTCCCCGAAAGCGAAGCCCAAGCCAAATCCTGGCAAGACCGCCTCTTGAAACAACCCAGCACCCTACCCTTCCCCGTCACCTACGAAACCAACGAAGACCTAATCTGGTTTAAAAACCCCTCAAACCGCCTCTGCGTCAAATTTAACGGCTTAAGCGAATACAGTTGTCAGATATATTGCGATCAGCGTCAAATCCTTTGGTTTAATCGTTTCCTAGAAGACCAACAAATCAAACGAGCCAGCAAAAACCAACATTCCAGCAGCCTTTTCACCCTCCGTAGCGGCCGCATTGCTTGGCAAGAAGGAGAAGGAAAAAGCGAACCTTGGAACGTCCACCGCTTAACCCTTTACTGCACCGTTGATACCCGTCTCTGGACTGCCGAAGGTACAGAACAAGTCAAGCAAGAAAAAGCCGCCGAAATTGCCAAAGTCCTCACCAAAACCAAAGAAAAAGGCAACCTTAACGAAAATCAGCAAGCCTTTATTCAGCGCAAAAACTCTACATTAGCTCGTATTAATAACCCTTTCCCCCGCCCCAGTCAACCTTTATATCAGGGGCAACCTCATATTCTCGTTGGTGTGAGCCTGGGCTTAGAAAAACCTGCTACCATCGCCGTAGTAGATGCGATCTCATCTAAACCCCTGACTTACCGCAGTGTCAAACAGCTACTTGGTAAAAATTACCATTTACTCAACCGCCAGCGACAGGAAAAACAGCGCACTTCCCAACAGCGACACAGCGCCCAAAAACAGGCTGCCCCTAACCGTTTTGGAGAATCGGAGTTAGGGGAATATGTAGATAGATTACTAGCCAAAGAGATTATCGCGACCGCGCAAAAATACCAAGCTAGTAGCATCGTCTTACCCAAACTCGGCGATATGCGAGAAATAGTCCAAAGCGAAATTCAAGCTTTAGCCCAGCAAAAATGCCCAGAATTTTTAGAAGGTCAGCGAAACTACGCTAAACAATACCGGGTTAGCGTTCACAATTGGAGTTATGGCAGACTAATCGAGTGTATCAAGAGTCAAGCAGCGAAAGTTGGGATGGCGATCGAAGAGGGACAGCAGCCAGTTAGAGGAAGTCCCCAAGAGAAAGCAAAGGAGATAGCGATCTCCGTCTATCACTCACGTTCCAAAACTTAATTGACAACTAACTGCACCTTGACAATAGAATAGTAAATAGCGCCGCTGGTCATGCTCGTCAGAGCCTCTGAGCAGTGATAAATGAGGGTTAGTTTGACGGTTGGAAGACCGTTGTGCTTTCTGACCCTAGTGGCTGCCCACCCCGAAGCTGCTATCCCTTGCGGATAGGAATTAGGTGCGCCCCCAGCAATACGGGTGCGGGTTTACCGCAGTGGTGGCTACTGAATCACCTCCGACCAAGGGGGAACCCACCTTATTTTTTTTCGTGAACCCAAGCGGGAGCGAAATCCCCAAGAGGTTGACGAATCTTCTGAAGTTAATAGCCAGACTAAGTTTGGGCTTTTTCTGGGATGGCTAACCCTCCTGTTGTGACAGTTTCCAGAGCAATATTTCCAAGGTTGACGAAATTTGTTTCTGGAAGCCAGGTCAGGTTAGGGTTTAAGCGCTTAGAGCTTCAAGGGCCATCCCGACTAGGGGTGGGTTGAAAAGATAAAAAGCGTTCGGCTGCCGATAAACCGCTCCGCTTCAATGGCCATCCCGACTAGGGGTGGGTTGAAAGGCTAAAGAAGCCTTACCATAAAAGAGGTGCAAGCGTGCTTCAATGGCCATCCCGACTAGGGGTGGGTTGAAAGTTGAAGTGAGGCTGTTTACGTTTGGCTCGTTTACGAAAAGAGGCTTCAATGGCCATCCCGACTAGGGGTGGGTTGAAAGAACGCTAACCAGCGGAAGATTAAGTGCGCCACGCTTCAATGGCCATCCCGACTAGGGGTGGGTTGAAAGCTATTTTGTTCGACCGAATGCTATTATTCTAGGGTTATAACGCTTCAATGGTCATAGACTACGAGTGGGTTGAAAGGTAAGGCAGGGGTCTGCCACAATATATTTGTAATACTTTTGTAAGCTATCTTCTTTTCAGGACAACAATATGTCAAGGCGGACAAATAATTTGTCAAACGGACAGCAATATGTCAACGCGGACAAATAATTTGACACTCGACAAATTAAGGCGGCACCCAGATTTGAACTGGGGGTGGAGGTTTTGCAGACCTCTGCCTTACCACTTGGCTATGCCGCCGTCACGTCTGAAATTTGACGTTTTCTTATAGTACACCAAATCTCGAAAATTTTAACATACCTGTCAAAAATTTCGTAAAGCGCAGCTATCCCCTAGGGAATCGCCCTTTTTTCCCACACCTCCAAAACCCATCCGAGGCTATTCTAGAACTACATCGATCGCCCGCAACACCAGCCATGACACCAGTTTCTCCCCTACTCGTCGCCCAAATCACCGACACTCACTTGTTTGCAGAGATCGATCGAGAATGGAAAGGCCTCTCAACAACCCGCACCCTCCAAGCAGTTCTCGATCGCCTGCAACAGATACAGCCGCCGCCCGACTTACTCCTACTCACAGGCGACTTGTCCCAAGACGAAACACCAGAATCCTACCAGCGCCTAGTCTCCCTCATCGCCCCCCTCGGAATTCCCGCCTACTGGATACCTGGGAACCACGACAACATCCCAGTCATGGCAGAAATCTTAAATCAGTCGCCTCTTTCCCCAGAAAAATCATGGATGCTAGGAAACTGGCAATTTCTATTACTTTCGAGTGTGGAAGCCGGATGCGACGGCGGGCGGCTTTCCCCAGAAAGCTTGCATTGGCTAGACTCTCAACTGCAACAAACGGGCGATCGACCTGTTATCATTGCGTTGCACCATCATCCTTTGCCGATCGACTCTGAAATCATGGATGGAATGATGCTGCAGAATGCCGATGAATTTTTCGCAATTGTCGATCGATATCCTCAAATCAAAATCGTCCTCTGCGGCCACATTCACCAAGAATTTCAACAACAGCGGGGCTCAGTTACCTACTTGGGGACACCCAGCACCTGCATCCAACTTTTACCCAAAAGCCATCCGATTATCCTTGACGAAATCCCGCCCGGATTTAGATTGCTTGAATTGGCGATCGACGGTACTTGGAACACCAGAGTTGAGCGAGTTGCCGCACAATCGCTACCAAATTAATATTTTTTAGTCTGCCTAAAATTAGTATCAAATTTACATTCTGTTGTCAATACATCAACAGATAGATTTTTTTTAGCAGCCCCATCTTTTATGATATTTATTAACCATAGATTGCAGACATACGTAAACTAGCGAGCTACGAACATAAATGTCGATCGCAATTTAAAAAAACAGGAAAAACTAAATATATGTCTCAACTCAATGGCGTGATGATGCAGTATTTCCACTGGTACAGCCCCGACGACGGCAGCCTGTGGAATCAGCTAGCGAAATCGGCAAAAGATTTAGCCAAAATAGGCGTTACATCCCTGTGGTTGCCACCCGCCTATAAAGGAACTGGCGGCGGTATGGATGTAGGTTACGGCGTCTACGATTTATTCGATTTAGGCGAGTTCGACCAAAAAGGGTCAGTACGCACGAAATACGGCACAAAAGATGAATATTTGGCCGCGATTAAAGCTGCCCAAGATGCTGGAATTCGGATTTATGCCGATGTTGTCTTCAACCACAAATTAGGTGCCGATGCAGAAGAAGAAGCCGAAGCCACACCCTTCCATCCCGACAACCGGAATGACACCGTAGGCGAATATCAAAAAATCAAAGCTTGGACGCATTTTACTTTCCCCGGCCGCGACCAAAAATATTCCCGCATGGAGTGGCATTGGTGGCATTTTGACGCCATTGATTACAACGTTTACAACACAGAAACCCATGCCGTTTACTTGCTAAAAGGCAAAGAATTCGATCGAGGAGTAGACTTAGAAAAAGGTAATTTTGACTACCTCATGGGTTGCGATTTAGATATGGACAACCCAGAAGTCAGCGGGGAGTTAAAATACTGGGGTGAGTGGTATGTCGATACAACAAACGTTGACGGCTTTCGCTTCGATGCCGTCAAACACGTTAAAGCAGAATTTTTCCAAGAATGGTTGGAACACGTTCGCCACTATGCCCAACGCGACCTATTTGCCGTCGGTGAATATTGGTCTTACGAAGTGGAAGCTTTGCACTACTTCATCCAAGCAACGGATGGTAAAGTCTCCTTATTTGACGCACCCCTCCATTACAACTTCCACGCTGCTAGCAAAGCCGGCAATAGCTACGACTTGCGAACAATTTTTGATAACACCCTCGTCCAACAGCAACCAACCCTCGCTGTTACCTTGGTTGACAACCATGATTCTCAACCATTGCAATCCCTAGAATCTGTTGTCGAGGCTTGGTTTAAACCTCTTGCCTACGCTTTAATCTTGCTGCGAAGCGAAGGATATCCGTGCATTTTTTACCCGGACTATTATGGCGCCAACTATAAGGATACAGCAAACGATGGCAACGAATACGAAATTTGGTTAGACAAACATCAGTTTATTCTCGATAAATTCTTGTTCGCGCGCCAAACTTATTCCTACGGCAATCAGTACGATTACTTCGACCACGCCAATACCATTGGCTGGACGCGACTCGGAGATGAAGAACATCCGGGCGGCATGGCTGTGGTACTCAGTAACGGAGGCGATGGCACCAAGTTTATGGAAGTCGGACAACCGAATCGAACTTATATTGACATCACCGAACACATCAAAGAATCAATCACAACTAATGACGATGGTTGGGCTGATTTTAGGTGTAACGCCGGTTCTGTTTCGGTCTGGGTGCCACAGCCGTAAAGACTACGTTAAAATTGACGTAATCCTCTGCCTAAAGTAGGGTGTGCACTGCACACCTTACCGCTATAATTAGTACCTTAAACCACTTTTAACTTGCATGATTTTGATGAAAGAAACTTGTTTGTAGTGAGGACTAAAGTCCTCTCTCTAGTATTATTTTTATGCTATGCGATCGCCCAAAAAAATATTTATCTAAAAAAATATGAAACTTTCAGAAAAAGTTGCAGTTATTACCGGCGGTGGGTCGGGAATTGGTCATGCAGCAGCAATTTTAATGGCCAAGGAAGGCGCCAAAGTTGCTATTATAGATCACATTTTGGAAACGGGGCAAGAAACCGTCCGCCAGTTGGTCAATGAAGGAGGCTGCGGGCTGGCTATTGCCGCAGATGTTGGGGATTCTCAGCAAATGCAACAAGCATTTCAAACAATTTTTGACAAATATCAAAGAATTGATATTGTGTTTGCAAATGCTGGTATTAACGGTGTATGGTCGCCGATAGAGGAGATAGAACCCGAGGAGTGGGATCGGACAATTAACACCAACCTCAGAGGAACATTTTTGACTGTTAAGTATGCTATTCCTCATCTGAAAAAACAAGGAGGTTCGATTGTCATTACATCATCAATTAATGGCACCAGAAGTTTCAGGAAAGTTGGTGCCACGGCCTACGCTTGTTCAAAAGCTGCCCAAGTAGCCTTTGCAAAAATGCTGGCGCTAGAACTCGCAGCCTGCCAAATCAGAGTCAATGTGATCTGTCCGGGCGGGGTGCTGACTGCCATTGAGGAAAGCACTGTTAAGCGCCATCTCGATCGCATTCCAGTGGACCCTGATTCCATTCAAGACATGATTCCTTTGACGGATAATACGGCCGGTTCTAGCGAAGAAGTCGCTCAATTAGTGTTATTTCTGGTATCACATTCCTCCAGCTTCATCACAGGTACTGAAGTCTGGATTGATGGTGGCGGTTCTTTGATTTAAAATATTAATATATTATGCGGTTGAAACGGCTTATTGTCAAACGAAGTCGCAGCAGAGGGGTACTAAGAAATAAGAAGGTCTAAGGACTAACTCTCCAGTGTTTGACAGTAGTTTGCAATGTCGGGGGCAGCCACTTATCGTACTGAGGATAAACAGGCAAACGCTGCACGAGTTGCCATCCCGATGCCGCTAAAATTTCTGTTAAGGTTTGGTGTTGCAGGTGAGGATAATCGGGGTTAACTTCATCCCGCGGCCCAATTCCTCCTAAATCTCTAGCACCTGCTTCTAAACAAGCAAGTAATATGTCTGGCTGTGCAACTAAATTCGGCGGAATTTGCAGCCTGATTTCAGATGGTAAAATGCTGCGGGCGATCGCAATTACTTCCGGCATTTTTGTAGCATCAAAAACTTCACCGTCCCAACTTTGCTGATTTCCCGGACTGTGTGGCTGGAGGATAACTTCTTGAATGTGATTGTAACGCGAATGAATGCGGGCGATCGCCTCCAGCGTCTCAATCCAATCTGCCTCACTTTCCCCAATTCCCAGCAGCAAACCAGTTGTAAACGGAATCTTCAATTCCCCAGCCCATTCTAACTGTTGCAGCCGTAGCGCCGGCACTTTACTCGGTGCGTGTCGGTGAACAGTTTGTAACAAATGTGGGGCAAGCTGTTCTAGCATCAGCCCCATCGATACATTTACCTTTTTTAACTGTGCCATCTCCTCAAAGCTGAGCGGTCCCACATTAGTATGCGGCAAAAATCCCAGAGCAAGTGCCAGTTCGCACAAATCGTAAATTCGCTGCAACCAAGCTTTTCGCCGTTGACTGTGAGGGTGTACCTCGCCGCTGAGGATGAGAATTTCAATTACACCTTGAGTTTGCAGGAGCAAAAGCTGTTTTTCGGCTTCTGCGAGTGTTAGCCAAGGGCTTTGCAGCGGTTCTGCCCGAAAATTGCAATAGGTGCAGCGGTTAAAACACTCGTAAGTGGGAACCAGAGTATAAGCAGGGCTGTAGGTGACGTTGCGGGACATTCCTTGGGATTTTTATCGATCGGACTTGTGCAACAACATATATATGTCAATGGGAGTTTTGCGGTTTGCGATCGCAACCCTTCATCTATCTTAACACTGACGCAAGCCCGGAATCTCGTTGTCCAGGTAGATTATGAGTATTCTTCTTTCGTGGGCGATCGTCCACCAATTCCGCATTCAGCTTTTCAACTCCTTATATAGCAAGCCTTCTGGCTTTTAAAAAGCATAATTTATGACACATATAAGAAAAACTGTTCTTAAAAGGCCTTTACAAACTGAAATAAAAGCTTTATGTTTATTTACATGGCGGAACACAAAGCCGTCGCGAACATTGACAACCAAATAAAGCAATCATAAACAAATGACAACAACCTTACAGCAGCGCGAAAGCGCCAATGTCTGGGAACGCTTTTGTGAGTGGGTAACATCAACCGACAA